>JAANWX010000109.1 GCA_018263575.1 Chloroflexota bacterium
CACCATGGCGCCCTTTCCCATGTGCCCGACCTGCGCCGGGGAATATGAAGACCCGCTCGACCGCCGCTTCCACGCCCAACCCGTGGCCTGCCCGGAGTGCGGCCCTCACGTGTGGCTGGAGTTCAGTGAGCAGTATTCAGTGAACAGTGGTCAGTGTTCAGTAGACAGTGAGCAGTTAACAGCGGGGGATGTGGCTATACGAAAGGCGCAAACTCTGTTGGGGGAGGGGAAAATCGTGGCCATCAAGGGGTTGGGGGGATTTCACCTGGCCTGCGACGCCGAAAACGACCGGGCCGTGGCCCTGCTCCGGGAGCGGAAGAATCGTCCCGCCAAGCCCCTGGCCCTCATGTTCCCCACCCCGGAAAGCGTCGGCCTTCACTGCCACGTCAACGCCCAAGAGCGGGAAACACTCACCTCCCGCCAACGGCCCATCGTCCTCCTCTCCCAACGGGACAGCTCCACCATCTCCCCCCAAATTGCCCCAGGGCAAAATACCCTGGGCGTCATGCTCCCTTATACTCCCCTCCATTACTTACTCTTCGCCCGAGAAGACCAGTTTCCAGCGCCTAATTTGCCCTACCGCGCCTTGGTGATGACCAGCGGCAATTGGAGCGGAGAACCCATTGTCACCCAAAACGAAGACGCCCGCGAGCATTTGAGCCATATCGCCGACGCGTTTTTGCTCCACAACCGGGAGATTCACGTCCATTGCGATGATGCCGTGACTCGGGTGGTCAGGAGTCAGGTAACAGTGGATAGTGGCCAGTCATCAGTTATCAGTGATCAGTCATCAGTAAACAGTGGGCAGTTGACGGAGATGCCTATACGAAGGTCACGCGGATACGCTCCCTTCCCCCTGAGGCTGTCGGCTGATTTCCCCTCGCTGCTGGCCACTGGCGCGGAATTAAAGAACACTTTTTGCCTCACCAAAGACAACTATGCCTTCCTCGGCCAGCACATTGGCGACCTCAAGAATTACGAAACCTTGCGCACATTCGAGGAAAGCATCGCGCATTTTGAGCGCCTGTTCCGCGTTGTGCCAGCGGCGGTCGTCTGCGACGCCCACCCTAATTATTTGGCGAGTGTTTACGCCCGGGAACGCGCCCAGCGGGAAAATCTCCCCCTGGTTGAGGTGCAGCACCATCACGCGCATATTGCGGCTTGCATGGCTGAGAACGACCATCCCGGCCGGGAACCGGTCATCGGGGTGGCTTTTGACGGCACCGGCTACGGCGACGACGGCGCCATCTGGGGCGGAGAAATCCTCCTCGGCGATTACGACAGTTATGACCGAGCCTACCACCTGGAATACGTCCCTCTCCCCGGTGGAGATCGTGCCATCAAAGAACCATGGCGCATGGCCTTGTCGACGTTACACGCCCTCGGTTTGGGATGGTCGGCCAATCTATCCCCCGTCGCCCACGCCCAAGCGTTGGAGAAAGAAAACCCGGCCTTCCCGCCCCTGGAAATCCTCCACCGCCAACTGGAAGAAAAGGTCAACACCCCCCTTACTTCCAGCATGGGACGCCTTTTTGACGCCGTTTCCGCCTTGGTGGGCGTCCGCCAAATCATCGACTACGAAGCCCAAGCCGCCATCGAACTCGAAGCCCTAGTCGATCCAAATGAAGAAGAAAGTTACTCCTTCCCCCTCCAGGCTTCGGGTACAATAGGTCTAGCGGCTGCTTTCGAAGCCATCCTCACCGACCTGGAGCAGGACACTCCCATCCCCGTCATTTCCGCCCGCTTCCACAACGGATTGGCAAAGATGGTGCTAGACGTCAGCCAAAAGGTGCGAGCGGAACAAGACATCAACACCGTGGCTTTGAGCGGCGGCGTATGGCAAAATATCACCCTGCTAGAACGAACCGTTCCACTTTTGAGGGCGGCCGGATTCACCGTCCTCACCCACCAAAAAGTCCCTCCCAACGATGGTGGGTTAGCTCTTGGGCAAGCGGTTATTGGTTCCGCTAATCTACGCTAATCTGCGCGAAAAAAGGAAAAACGATGACTACATTAAAGGAAATCACCTCCCTTTTGGAGGCATTTCCTGCAACGGATAGGGCTATAGTTCTTTCTCAGGCAAAACTATATGATGAGTTGCTCGCAAAACTCCCAAGAGCAATTGAGTTTAGCGACAAGAGTAAGACCATAAACGCCGGTATCCTTGCCCTTAACGGAGCTTCTGGGGCGGGACAAAGTTATGTTATGAAACGCGTTGAAAACTTGCTCCAGGAACGAGAACTGACGCTGCCCCGCATCTATTTGCTGGGAACAAGAGAACCGCGTCCTGGCGAGGGGCACAAGGATCCTTATATTTTTGTCAAAGAGGAACTCGATGGCTTTCAGGATATTCACAACCCTGATGTCCATTATCACAATGAAGATATTTATTACCGCTACCAATCACGTCCCGGCGCAGATAACGCAATTTTGTTAGCAGATATACATGCTGCCCAAAAAAATCTCGTGTATCTGGAAACAGTCATTCCCACCTTGTTGCACATCAAGGAAAACGAGATTTCTGGCATTCCTCCTTGGAAAGATAAATTGAAAGTGATCTATCTTGCAGCTCCAAGCGGGAGCGAATGGGTTTTTAGGCTGCTCAACCGCGAACCAGACAGGCTTGATGAAGAAGGTTTTCAGGCAACGATCTTAGGAAGACTATCATCGTCTATTTCCGATATGCGGCTTGCGGCTGAAAACAATATCCCTTGCGTCCTCAACCATTATGGCCGTGCGGAGCAAGCGGCTAGAGAAATTGTGATGTTCTGGGGATTATAGGTTCCGCTAATCTCCGCTAATCTTCGCGAAAAAAGGGCACAGACAAGCAAAGACAATGGCTAAAAAAATTCTGCGCTTCTGTAGTATGGTAAATTAAAACCATTATGGATACAGAAGATCGACAACTTATCTCAAAAAGGAACGCAATACCATGTGCTTAGGAGTACCTGGAAAAATCACCGAAATTTACGAAATAGACGGCCTAAAAATGGGCCAGCTAGACTTCAGCGGCGTACAACGAGAGACTTGCTTAGAATATGTCCCTGAAGCCAAAGTTGGCCAGTATGCCCTCGTCCACGTCGGATTTGCCATTAACCTCCTCGAAGAAGAAGAGGCGCAAGAAACCCTCGACCTCATTCGGGAAGTTATCGCGTTTGAGGAAGAAGAGAAGATAAATGAACCAGAAGAACCAAAGGATTCATAAGATGCAAAGGAGACAGACGAACCAGAGGATACAAAAGAGCCAGAAGAACCAGAGGCATCAAACGAACCAAAGAAACCCATCTGCTGCCTATGCGTCCCCTGCTCCCTCTGCACCCTTTGCCCCCTCACCATGAAATATATCACCGAATACCGCGACGCGGAGCTGGTCAAGAAAACCATCTCCCAAATAAAAGCCACTGTCACCCGCCCCTGGACGTTGATGGAAATCTGCGGCGGACAAACCCACGCCATCCTCAAACACGGTCTAGATCAACTCCTCCCGGATGAGATCGAGCTGGTTCACGGGCCGGGCTGTCCCGTATGCGTCACACCCCTAGAATTAATCGACAAAGCTTTGGCCATTGCTTCTCAACCAGAGGTGATCTTCACCTCTTACGGGGACATGCTGCGCGTTCCCGGTTCACACGATGACCTCTTTTCAGTCCGCGCTGCGGGGGGCGATGTGCGGGTAGTTTATTCCCCACTGGACGCTTTGAAAATTGCCCAGGAGAACCCCGATAAAGAAATCGTCTTCTTTGCCATCGGCTTCGAGACCACGGCCCCCGCCAACGTTATGAGCGTCCTTCAGGCCCAAAAACTGGGCTTGGAGAATTACAGCATTCTCGTCTCCCACGTCCGCGTCCCACCGGCCATTCGGGCCATCTTAAGCTCCCCCAATAACCGTGTGGAGGGGTTCCTGGCCGCCGGGCACGTTTGCACCGTGATGGGCTATTGGGAATATCTCCCGTTGGCCGAGGAATATCAAATACCTATTGCCGTGACGGGCTTTGAACCTCTCGACATCGCCCAGGGTATCCTCACCACCCTCCGGATGTTAGAAAGTGGTCAAGTCGAGGTCAAAAACGCCTACAAGCGTCTCGTCACCCAAGAGGGTAATCGAGCTGCCCAAGGTATCATCAACCAGGTCTTCGAAGAATGCGACCGTAAATGGCGCGGGATTGGCACTATCCCCCACAGCGGTTGGCGCTTGCGCCCGGAATTCGCGTCCTACAACGCCGAAGAAAAATTCAACGTCCAAGACATCCAAACCCAGGAATCCCCCCTGTGTATCGCTGGAGAAGTCCTCCAGGGCCTCAAAATCCCCACCGACTGCGCCGCCTTCGGAAAAGAATGCACGCCCGAACACCCCCTAGGCGCGACCATGGTTTCGGATGAGGGGGCTTGCGCGGCGTATTATAACTACAGACTGGTAAATTAGTATATTGGGAAATTGGGAGACTGGGAAACTGGGAGATTGGGAGATTGGGAAACTGGGACTAGTACAGCTTGGCACAAGTTTTTATGCGGTTCTAAGGTGCGCTGCACTCCCGTTTTTTGGAGTGCGTTGCACCTGGTGTATAGACACTAACTACCAACGAATTTATGCTATCGTGTACTAGGGATTAGGGGAGCCATTCCTTATAGGTGCACCTCCGGCAAAGCGAGCCGAGTCGACTTTACCGTAGGCGTGCCAAAGGCGAGTCGACTTTCCATACCCAGCTTTTGAATTGATGCAAAAGCTTAGGGCATACGAATGCGATTACCCGACTACCCAACTACCCAACTACCAGGCTACCCGATAGCGACTACCAGACTACCCGACTAGCGACTATCAGACTACCCGACTAACACCCACCAAACTACGGTATAATTAATTCCATGAATAAGCAAAAGAATCTCGAAAACATAAATAGCAAGGATACTGTACGGGTAGCTCTTCGTGAAATGCAAGCAGCTTTAAAGGAAGTGTATGGTTCAAACACTCCAGAGATGTTGCTTTATGGGTCACAAGCTCGTGGAGAGGCAAAAGAGACCTCAGACATTGACATAGCGCTACTCTACCCACACGACATCCAACCCGGCCAAGAAATTAGGCGCATCAGTTCAATCTTGGCAGATTTAAACTTGCGCCACCAGGTATTAGTTTCAGTGTTACCAACCAGCAAAGAAGATTATAAAAAATCCACTGGTATTCTCTGGAATAACATCCGGAATGAGGGAATCTCTATTGATGCAATCTAACCCCCTCCTTGACAAAACAGAACGCTTTATCCGCTCGGCACAATTACTAGCGGAAGATGGAGACCTTGATTCTGCCGCTTCTCGCCTATATTACTCTATGTTTTACATCGCCGAAGTTCTCTTAGATGCCATTGGTTTATCATTCTCTAGCCACAGAGCAGTCATGTCAGCCTATGGGCAACATTTTGCAAAAACTGGGGA
The DNA here is from genome assembly GCA_018263575.1 of Chloroflexota bacterium. Classification (GTDB taxonomy): domain Bacteria; phylum Chloroflexota; class Anaerolineae; order Anaerolineales; family UBA11858; genus B10-G9. The sequence goes on from JAANWX010000109.1 coordinate 5,428, forward strand.
ATTGGATTCTCGCTTTCATCAGGCTTTAATCTCTGCATTCAGTCAACGTCAATTGGGGGATTACCAAGCAAATTCTGGTTTAGAACAAGAGGATATCGAACTTATGTTAACCAATGCTAAAGATTTTTTGGCAGCAAGCCGGAAATGGTTGGATAAGACATCATGACCAACCTCCAATCCCCCGTATGCCCCCTCCCTCGCAGCCACGACGAGAAAATCGTCCTCGGCCATGGCAGCGGCGGGAAAATGATGACCGACCTCATCACCAAAACTTTTCAGCCTCCCCTGGCGAATCCGGCCCTCAACGCGGGGAACGACGCCGGAGTGGTTCAGCCCCCCTCCCAGGCCCAACTCGCCATCAGCACCGACGCCCACGTCGTCTATCCCCTCTTCTTCCCCGGGGGAGACATTGGCCGCCTCGCCATCTGCGGCACGGTCAACGATGTGGCCATGATGGGCGCCATCCCCCACTACCTGACCGCCAGCTTCATCCTCGAAGAGGGTCTCGAAGTCGCCATCTTGGAAAAAGTCGTCGCCTCCATGCAAACCGCCGCCGAAGAGGCCGACGTCCAGGTCATCGCCGGGGATACCAAAGTGGTCGAGCGCGGCAAGGCGGATAGGCTATACATCTCCACCAGCGGCGTGGGAACCGTCATCGAGGGCCACACCGTGGGGGGGGAGCGTGCCCAGCCGGGGGATGTAGTGATCGTTTCCGGGACGATTGGCGACCACGGCATCGCCGTCCTCGAGGCCCGGGGGGATTTGGGATTCCGCACCGAGCTGCGCAGTGATGTCGCCCCCCTCAACCATTTGGTGCGGGAGATGTTGGCCGTCAGTGACCAGGTGCACGTCTTGCGGGACCCGACCCGTGGGGGCGTGGCCTCGGCCCTGAACGAGATCGCCCGACAATCCGCCGTGTGCGTGACCCTCACCGAGGAGGCCATCCCCGTCCGCCCCAGCGTGGCTGCCGCGTGCGAAATATTAGGTTTTGACCCCCTCTACATCGCCAACGAGGGCAAGCTGGTTGCCATCGTCGACCGCCAAGACGCTCCTAAAATTCTAGAGGTGATGCGCCAAACCCGCTACGGAAAAGAGGCCGCCATCATCGGTGAAGTTCAAGAAGCGCCAGTCGGAAGATTGTTGATGAAAACCGCCCTGGGCACCACACGTGTGGTCGACGTCCTGGCGGGAGAGATGTTGCCGAGGATTTGCTAGGGATGGTATATTGGGGATTGGTATACTGGTAGATTGGGAGATTGGGTACTAGGAGATTGGGTAGGGTATAACGCGATCGTCGAAGGTCTCCTGACCTCGACGCCACGACGACCGAAGGTCTCCAAATCTCAGGAAAAAGGAAGTCATTATGAAAACAACTTTATCAGAAAATTGGGCCAAGTGCGGTGTGGAAGCTGGAGACACTTTATTGATCCACACCAGTCTCCGCCGGACCCTGAGCAACTATGACACCACCCCAGAAATTGTCCTGGAATCGTTTTTAGACGTCCTCGGCGAAGAGGGAACACTGCTGCTCCCCCTTTTCAACTTCGAATTCACCAAGGGTGTGCCCTTCGACATTCGCACCACACCCTCCCAGATGGGGGCTCTCACCGAAGCCGGCCGCCTTCACCCTGGCGCTGTCCGCAGCGGACACCCCATCTACTCCTTTGCGGCCATTGGGGCTAAGGCCTACCGATTCAATGTGGACAACTTCAGCGGGTACGGGAGCGAATCCCCCTTTACCATTCTCTGTGAACTGGACGGGAAAATCGGGATCATTGACTTGATGGACCAAAACAGCATGACCTTCTACCATCATATCGAAGAGCTCCACGACGTCCCCTACCGGTATCATAAAGAGTTCACAGGAAACTACACGGATGCCCAGGGCGAGACCACGGAAAGAACCTACAGCTTATTTGTGCGCGACATCCAAAAAGGCGTCCTCACCGACGTAAACCCCATGGGGGAAGTTCTCTGGGAAAAGGGGCTCTACACCGGAGACCGGCCTAAAGAGGCGACGGGGTTCCGGGTTATCTCCGCCAACGAGATGTTTGAAGAGGTCTCGAAAGTTATCAAAGACGGGCGAGCGGAGGAGTTGCTTTATAGTATAGAGAGTGATGAGTGAAGAGTAATGAGTAAAAAAAACCTAGGCGAGGACATCTACGCTTTCGCTGAGAAGCTATTTCCCATCCACAGGTCGATCACCGGGGATGGGGTGCGAAAAACGCTGGGCATCATTCAAGAAGAAATCCCCCAGCTCACCCTCCACGAAGTGCCTTCCGGCACCCAAGCCTTCGACTGGACGGTTCCCTCGGAGTGGAACATCCGGGACGCTTACATCCTTGATCCTCACGGGGAAAAAATCGTCGATTTTCAAGATTCAAACCTCCACGTGGTTGGCTATTCCACGCCCGTAGATCAAGTTCTCCCCCTGGAAGAACTTCAAAAGCACCTTTACTCTCTCCCCGAGCAGCCGGGCGCCATCCCCTACCTTACCTCCTATTACAAGAAAAGGTGGGGCTTTTGTTTAAAACACAACCAGCGCCAAAAACTAGAACCAGGCGGCTACCGGGTGTTCATCGACAGTGAATTCAAGGAAGATGGCAGTTTGACCTACGGGGAGATTATTTTGCCTGGCGAGGTTGAAAAAGAGATTTTCCTCTCCACGTACATCTGTCACCCCTCCATGGCCAACAACGAGATCTCCGGCCCGGCCGTCACCACCTTCTTGGCCAATTGGCTGCGCTCCCAAAAGAGAAAATATACCTACCGGATCATCTTCATCCCCGAAACCATTGGAGCCATCGTTTACCTGAGCCGCAACCTGAAGGAGATGAGGTCCCGCGTCGTGGCCGGATTCCTCGCCACCTGCGTAGGAGATGATCGTGCTTATTCCTACCTATCTTCCAGAGCAGAAAACACCCTTGCCGACCGCGTCGCGCTCCATGTCTTGAGACACCTCCATCCTGAATTCAAAAAATACACCTACTTGGACCGCCAAAGCGACGAGCGCCAATATTGCAGCCCCGGCGTGGATTTGCCCGTCGCCAGTGTGATGAGAAGTAAATATGGAACCTATCCCGAATATCATACCTCACTGGATAACTTAGCCCTTATCTCCCCGGCTGGCCTCCAAGGAGGCTATGAAGTCCTCCAAAAGTGCATCGAGTGCCTGGAAGCCAACGAAAAATTAAAGGTGACCGTCTTGTGCGAGCCTCAATTGGGAAAACGCGGGTTATACCCCAGCCTGAGCACCAAAAACAGCACAGAAAAGGTGCGCGACATACGAAATTTGATCGCTTATGCCGATGGTACTCAGACGTTGCTAGAAATTGCCGAGAAAATACAAGTTCCCATGTGGAAGCTGATCCCTATAGCCGAAAGTTTAAAGGAAGAAGGATTATTGGAGGCTGTGAAGTAGCTGGAAGAAGGCCAATCCTGGAAGTCCCCGGCACTTGGTCGGAAGTGCCGGGGACTTCCAGGAGCGAAAAAGGAGAAAATCTATGTCAAACACCCATCAAGTCCGTACCGATTTTCAAATTGGCGAAAAAGCCCAATTGAGCAAGATCATCCAAGAAAGCGATCTTGAAATATTCGCCAAAGTGACCGGGGATCACAACCCCCTCCACCTCGATGAAAACTTCGCTAAAAAAACACGCTTCAGCGGCCGTATTGCCCATGGCATCTTGGGCGTGGGACTGATCTCGGCCGTTTTGGGAACCCAACTTCCCGGCCCCGGGGCAATCTATCTCAGCCAAAGTGTGAATTTCCTTGCCCCCGTTCGGATCGGAGACAAAATCACTGCGGAGGTTGAGGTGACTAAGTGGAAACCAGATAAGAATATTATCCACCTTGAGACACGCTGTTTCAACCAAGACGAAGTCGAAGTACTTTCTGGAAAAGCAGTTCTCTTAATTGAAGACATATGAACACAACCACAAAAACTTCTCCAACCCATTATCCCGTATTCGTCCTCTGCGGCAGCGATCCGGAACGCAGAAAGCTGCTCCAGGTAATTGACCCAGAAGAAAAATATCCTTCTAAAGCTCTTTTACCCTTCCTTGGAAAGCGCGTTATCGACTGGCAACTGGAAGCGTTAAGCGCCTCCCCCTATGTCCAAGATATCTACCTGATTGGTTTAAGCGCAGAGGAAGCTCCGGTTGATATCCCTGTGGAATATATCCCCTGCCAAACAACCAGCAGCGTCTTGGAAAAATTAGAGACGGGGCTGAGCTATCTTCGCGAGCACGGTCAAGAACCCAAGATGATCGTTGTAAGCACGGCTGATACGCCAGGAATACGCACAGATTCCATCAATACTTTCCTAGAAGCGCTGAGCCGTTTCCAAGGATACAATGCAGTCATTACCGGAGTCCCCATAGAGGCTACCAAAGAAATCTTTCCTGACCATGGCCGCGTTGTAGCTTATTTACAAGATCACCATCTCTACCCTGGTGATATGTTTAGCTTGTCGCCCAATACTATCGAAAAAGCAAAAAAGATCATCCATGATCTAGCCGTCCGCAGGCGCAACTATGATAGACAAGCCAAAAATATTTCCCTGGCTCCCATCCTCCGCTATATTGCCCGCAAACCTCGTTTGTGGCTTATGATCTTCAAATACCTCGTGGGAAAGCTCTCCTTGACCGAAGCGGAAGAATCACTATCTAAGGCTTTTGGCCTGCGATTGAAAGCCGTCATTATCCCCGACCCCGGCTTCGGGATGGACATGGACCTTCCCGAAGACTATGAAAGGCTCAAGGCGTATGTACGAGATAAGGTAGAATTGGGCACATAAAAAAAGACACGCTCTATTCAGCTCTATGTGGCGGGTATCGAAACCTGCCCTACTCAATTAATCAAATTAACCCAGGACAAGGAAACGTAATAATGAAGTCAAAGTTCACCCTGAAAATTTACTTTATCATCGCCTTGATCGGAGGAGGCCTCAGCCTGATCCTGTTAGGCATACTTCCCCAAAAACCTACTGAAGCCTGGTTCCTCGGATTCTCATTTTTGAGAATTACCCTGATGATTCTCAACCTTCTCGTTGTGGTCGCTCTGTTGCTATTGTCCAATAACAGAATCAAGGACTCCTCTTGGAAAGAAAAAACCGATCTCAAAATAGCTTCTTTCACACATTCTGAAGAAAGGAAAACTCACATTTTCTTGCTACTTTTGGGAGGTTTCGCAATTGGGGCGTTTTTCATTTTCTACACCTTTAGAACCCCGCGTGCTATTCACCGAAACTATTTCATGCATTTCGTCCCCTGGGGATTTTGGATGGCTGTTTTGTGCGCCCAAACTATCGTTTTCCTCTTCATGCGGGATCAAAAAGCCTGGACAGCCTATTTCAAAAAGCACGGTTTCGCCCTTCTGGCCCTCATTATCATCTTGGGAGCCGGATTCGCCTTGCATCACCATCTACCAGAACGCGAACCACCTATGGCTTATGCCGCTACCGACGAGGTCAGCAGAAAAATCGAGGACCAAGATATTTATTACATCTACAATGAAGGGCTTAAACTATCCCAGGGGGGAAACCCTTACGCTCGTGCAGCGGAGATTGATGAAATCCGCTGGAATATGGGCTTCCCCGCTCATTTACCTCCCATCTATTACGGATCCTGGCTCACCCACGAAGCCGGCTTCACGGAGATTTTCCAATGGCTCAGCATATGGCGGCGGATATTTTTGTTCTTCAACCTGGCCATTGCCTATTTGCTTTTTATCATCCCCTACCACCGCCACAACGCCATCGTCTTGGGCATATTCGGTTCCTTATTTTGGCTATTCAACCGCTGGACCTTGCACGTGACAAGCATTTACCAATTTGACTTTATCGCTATTTTCTTCTTATTGCTTTCTCTCAGCCTGCTGCCCAAGAGAAAAACTGCTTCTTACCTATTTTTTGGGCTCTCCCTGGGTATTAAACACATGGCTATTTTCCTGGTGCCGGTTTACCTCATTTGGGCCTGGCAAGAAAACAAGGAGCAGCCGCTCAAAAAAACCTTTCTGGCTGGGCTAACCATCGCCAGTGTTCCCCTCCTGGCTTCTTTACCATTTCTTATCATCAGCCCAGTAGGGTTTATCAAGTCTCTGATGATCTCCGTAACCCGCTACCCGGAGACCCACCTGGGGGTACTATCCCTGGATGCCTTCCTGGGCTGGATAGGAATTCCCGCCAAAATCCCCATGCTAGTGATGGTCCTAATCACCTGCTGGTTAGCCTGGAGAAAGAAATTAAAGCCTTTTTCCGCTGGTTTACTGGTGATGCTCATCTTTGTGGACTTCAACTCTGTTCTCTTCCGGCATTACCCAACCTGGGTGATTCCCTTCCTTCCCCTTACCGTTGCTGAAACGCTGACACAAGCCCACAGCCAAGGAAAGTGAATTCTTAGTCATTTTCCCGAAAAAACCCCTTGACGCCATTCCGTCCCTATGGCATAATAATCGTCGCTCCTTGGCTTGCCCCCCTCAAGTCAAGGGGTTTTTTTTGTTAAGAAATCAAACGGGAGGCCAAGGTTCGCAACTGAAGAGGGCTAACAGGCTTGAGCAAGAGCAAATCACTCTCCCCCCTAAGTTCCTCTCCTCGCGCTGCGTCGGCCGTTACCAACATAACCTGTGTTTCCGCCAAGCGCTCGTTAGAGCGAATGAATTTCAAAATATCATTACCTGGAATGCCCGGCAGGTGAATGTCTAGGACCACCACATCCGGCACAATCTCAGCCAAGCGCTCAAAAGCTACCTGCCCGTCACGAACCACCTCGGTCACGAATCCGGCTCCCTCTAAAGATAAGTTAAAAATCTCAGCTATATCTCTATCATCTTCAACAATCAAAGCAAAAGGTTTCGTCATAGTGTCTCCTTTTCATAGTCTATGGGCAAGAAAACCGTAAACGTGCTGCCCGTGCCCAGCGCAGTCTCTAATTCTATTCTTCCTTCCATCAACATCACAAGTTGCTCCACAATAGCCAAGCCCAACCCAATCCCGCCATGCTCTCGAGTAACAGAGTCATCTACCCGGCGGAATGGTTTAAATATCTCTTCTCGCATATCATCGGGGATGCCAGGACCGGTATCAGTAACTTGCAAAGCTAATTGGTGTTCATCACATCGATAAATACGCACCTGCACCTCTCCTTCTCCAGTGAATTTAAGGGCATTACTCACCAAATTAAGTAAGATTTGCTCGATTTTTCGCTCATCGCCGATAACTATATTCGGCACATCCTCCAATCTAAAGAGCAGGGACAATCCCTTAGCGCGAGCTTCTATACTGGATTTACTCTCAACACGTTCAACCAGTTCCTGAAGAGAAAAGGGGAGCATGTTCAATGTTGTTTGACCGGCCTCAATTTTCGCTTGTTCTAATAATTGACTCACCAAACGACTTAAATAACTGGTGCTTTCAATGATTTTTTCTAAAATATCTACTTGCTCCTCAGATACAGAGCCATAAGTACCATCCCGAAGAAATTCACTATACCCCAATATAGCCCCCAAAGGCGTGCGAAGCTCATGGCTGACATTGGCCAAAAGTCGGCTCTTCATCCGGCTAGATTCCAAGGCCTGGTCCCGGGCCAAACGCAAAGCCTCTTCAATCTGCTTGCGCTCAGTAATGTCACGCAAAACCAACAAGCGACCGGCCAGTTTCCCCCTTCGATCATGAAGCAAGGAAACACGCGGATCAAAGGTATATTGTTTATGATCCTCATCTTCCAGAATCATCTCGTTTCTTGTTTCTGATCTCTCTTCCCACCGCTGTATAGAATCCAACCCGATGGGCAATAGTTGAGAAAACGGTTTGCCAACCACCTCTGATGTTGGACTATCAATAAGGGATTGCGCCGCTGCGTTAAGGTCTACGATTCGATTCTGTTCATCCAGCACGATCACTGCATCGCTCATGCTTTCCAGAACCGCTTCCCGGGCTACTGGCACAATGTCCAACAATTGGAAACGGAATAAACCCCAGGCCATAGCTACGCCAGTGAACGTGAAAAGCACCGGCGTTGGAACAAGGCGGCCAAACAAGTCAAAACCAAAAAGGTAAAGCGCGTTACCAATCCACGGTACCAAAGCCCCAATCAGCAAAACAACGGCTTGTCCACGATACAGATCGTGAGAGCGAACAACGGTCTCGATGAGAAGGATCGTCCCCAACAAAAGGAGTAGGTAGGTATATACTGTAAAAACCCAGAACCACACACCTCGCATCCAATACAAAATAGGGAAAGGATCACTAGGGTCAATAACAACTTGATGCCACATTAGCCCGTGGGCTTCATTAGTCCAGATTGCCAGCAGGGTGAGAATTGGTACAATGAACAATAACCTAAGTTTAGCGCTCGCAAGCCACTTTTCCCGGCCAGTATAGCGCAGGGCCAAAAGCAGCCAAAGCGTGGACAAGCTAACGACGCCAAAATATTCCATTCTTGGCCCAAACTATTTTGGCTTGCAGAGTAGCAACACCTAATTCAAGGGCTAATGTCAATGACCACCAGGCTGTGGCCAACATGAGCAGCGTAAACTCCAAAGCCCCCGGCGTTGGTCGCCGCCGCCAGGCAAAAAACGCTAAGGCAAGCGATATAATAACCGAGGCTGCTAAAAGGATAAAGACTGTAAGTATCATGTTTCACACCTCCCCCCTCACACAAGAGCGGATTCGAAACAACGCAAATTTTGCTCACTACCTCTTATATTATACCCTATAATTGACAAAACGTTGCATTACCCATCCAAACTACCCCTAGAGGTCACCTATGTGTGGACGATTTACCTTAGCCGTATCTCCTGAAGAATTACAAGCCGCTTTCCCCAACTTTCACATCCCGCCCGACCTCCCGCCCAGCTACAACATTGCCCCTGGACAACCCGTTCCTGTCCTTCCCAACACCAGGGAAAAGAAATTGACCTTCCACAAATGGGGACTGGTCCCCTCCTGGGCCAAGGACAAGAATTTTGGCGGCTACAACCTCATCAACGCCCGAGGGGAGACCGTGGCCGAAAAAGCCTCCTTCCGGGCCGCCTACCGCCGGCGGAGATGTCTCATCCCAGCCGATGGGTTCTACGAGTGGCGCAAGGAACCATCACAAAGGGGAAAAACGCCCTACTACATCTACCTGAAAAACAAGAATCCTTTTGCCTTTGCCGGCCTATGGGAAATCTGGCATTCACCTTATGGAGATGAACTCCATTCCTGCTGCATCATCACCACCAAGCCAAACGAGGTCGTGAAACCCATTCATAACCGCATGCCCGTCATCCTCGCCCCGGAGGAATACCCCCTGTGGTTAGCCAGCGAAGAAAAAAGCCCACAAGAACTACAACTTCTCCTTGATCCCTACCCCGCTGGAAAGATGGCTGCCCACCCCGTCTCCACCTTTGTGAACAGCCCCCGTAACAACTCAGCAAAATGCGTTCAACCCGCCCCGCCGCCCAAGCAACTTGACCTGGATTTTTGATCACTGTGGAATCAGGGAATCAGGGAATCAGGAGCAGGGAGCAGGGACTAAGTAGGTCTGGGAAAATCCCTTTATTTTCATATCACGTCACTTTACTTCGATGTGCGCAGCGTCTCCCGACCGCGCACCTGAAGTGACCGAAGGTCTCCCCTCTTGGGAAAAAATGTGGCTCAATTACCTGGAGACCTGCGGTCAGGACTAGATGGCTGGTCAGGAGACACAGCCATATCTCGGTTCATGAGGACATAATTCTATAAAGATACTTTTGCATACCTACTTAGTAACCATTGAGAAGATGTTTGAGAGGCTGAAATAATGAAATTCAAAAAGGTGTCTCGCATGCTATTGGGGCTGATAGGCATTGCTGTTTTGGGGGTGATGATCGCTGCACCTATTTGGGCTTATGGTTGGTATCGACAACCCTTTCTAGGGGTTTTCTTGGAGCCCAATAACGTTGTTTCCCAGATGAAAGAAGAAGGCTGGCCTGTAAGGGAAGCTGGTGTAGAACGCCATGATCACCTTTTATCAGTCAATGGCCAAGAACCAGATACGCCGCATGAACTGGGCACGATATTGCAGTCAAACCCAAACGCGCCTGTGGCACTGACATTCGAACGCCAAGATACGTCAAGCTACACAATCACGGTTCAACCTGTTCGCATGAAATTGCGTGATCTGCTGACCTACTTCATCCTCCCTTATGTCGTTGGGGCTGTCTTCTTTATCAGCGGGGTTTGGGTTTATTGGGTTAGCGGACAAAACCACCAACAAGCGAATACTTTCTTCCTCCTGGGAGCCGCCACAGCCGTGTTTGGAGCAACATTTTTCGACATGCAAACCACCCGCCATCTGGTAGCGCTTTGGACGCTTTCTATATCGGTCATGGGTGGGGCATCATTGGACCTGGCGTTAACTTTCCCCCGAAAGTTTTCATTTATAAAAAAATATCCCAAGATACGCCTCATACCTATTGGTATCGCCGCTTTATTGGCCATTTTTTCAATTAAAGAAATTTTGGTACCCTCCGGGACCCTGGGGTATATTCCGTATTGGAGATGGGGGTACAACCTGATTGGGGTAGGGTTATTGGCTTTCTTGGGAGGTCTCCTTGTTCGCCTACAAGTTGATAGTACTCCACAGACACGCCAACAAGGCCGCATCATCATCTTTGGGGCAGCGATAGCCTTTAGCCCTGTCTTGTTTCTGTACTTGGTTCCCGCCCTCTTGGGCCAAATTCTTGCTTTCCAAGTCGCTGTCTTTTTCCCTCCCCTGGTAATTTTTCCCATCACCGTCGCCTACTCCATCGTTCGCTTTCGATTGTTGGATGTAGATCGTTTTCTCAGCAACGCCTTGACGTATGTATTGACAACCGCGGGAGCCGTGACCGTTTTTTATCTATTATTAACGTTATTATCGTTTGCCCTCCAAAGCCAAATAGAAAGTGATAATCCTCTTCTCATCGCCCTCTACCTGGTGATCTTGGTCTTTGCCCTCAACCCTTTGCGAGACATAGTTCAAAGGGGGATCAACCGGGCTTTTTATCGTGTCAAGGCAGACTACCAAAACATCTTGGGGGCGATGTCTCAGGGGTTGGCTACCACCCCAGACTTGGAAAACACCCTAGAGCTTTTGAACGAAGCCTTAACCTCAGCCCTAAACCGACCAACTTCTGGCTTTCCTTTATAACGATGATGAAGAGCTTTACGAGCCCTACACCACGCGCGAGCATACTTTGAGACTCCCCGTTTATCGGGAGGACAAAATAGTCCAAGCCTTGTACGAAAAAGAAGATGTGATTTGGCTCCCTCCGGAGCGGCCATGGCCAAAGGAATTCTTGGCAGAAAAAGCCCTCTTGGAAGGCTTGGATAGTCGCGTTTTGGCCCCTCTCCGTTACGAAGAACACTTGGTAGGCTTTTTAGCCTTAGGTGAGAAACGTTCCGGAGAGCCTTATAATAGCGAGGACTTTGCGTTCCTGAGCGCGGCCGCCAATCAATCTTCTTTATCTGTAGAGAATGTGCGTTTGTTCACCAATCTCCAAAAAACGCTTGAACAAACCATGGAGATGAAAAATTTGATGGACGATATCTTTTCTTCCATGTCTTCGGGTGTCATCACCACAGACATAAGCAAAAAAATCACCCTCTTTAATCGAGCCGCGGAAGAAATTGCGGGCGTGTCAATTAATTTGGCTGTGGGAAAATCCTTGCCAGATATAATGGGCTTCTTGGGGCCTAGATTCAATGTTCTGACGGAATCCACTCTTAAACAAAACCAACAAGTTTTGAGAGAAGAGTTGACGCCCAACTTACCAGGGCGGGGAGCAATGCACTTGCAGGTGTCTTGCAGCCCTCTGCGAGACGCCCACTCAGATACAAAAGGAACCACAATTGTTATCGATGATTTAACGGAGCAATACGAACTCGAAGCTGAGCAAAAACGTATCCGCCAAACCTTTGGGAGAGTGGTGGCCCCCCGCGTGCGTGATCGCCTTCTAGAGGATCCCAGTAATTTAACTTTGGCTGGAGAAAGTGAGGAAATCTCGGTCTTATTTGCCGATTTGCACCATTTTACATCCTTCAGTGAGCAAGTTCCCCCAGAAGCTTTATTCGAGGTCTTGAATTCCTACCTCACCGTAGCCGCCCAGGCTATCCTGGATGAAGAAGGCACATTGGATAAATTCATGGGGGATGCGGCCATGGCCTTCTGGAACGCTCCTGACAACCAGCCCAACCACACCCTGCGCGCGGTACGGGCCGCCCTGAAAATGAACCAGGCTTTAGCAGATCATCGCGCGCTCTTGGATGAACATTTCCAACTCTATTTCAGTATTGGTATTTCCCGGGGCGTGGCCATGGTAGGGAATGTAGGAACGAGTGAACTCTTCAATTACACCGTGATTGGCAGTGTGGTGAATCTCGCCCAACGCCTGGAATCGGTCGCTGAGCCGAACCATATCTTGCTCTCCGGGCCAGCTTACGAGGAAGTAGCTCCCTACGTAGAGGTGAAAGAACGCCCCGGCCTGAAACTGAAGGGGCACGAGCATCTTGTCACCGCCTATGAATTAATGGGATTAGTGGAGTTTAGCGCAGAGTAGTGGATGGTTTCAGAATCTTCTAAGCAGCTCATAAATCGCATTTGCTCCGAAGGCAAGCGCTTCTACGGGAATGCGTTCGTCAGCAGCATGGACGACGCTGGTGAAGTTAAAGTCCTCCGGTAATTGCATGGGCAAGAAGCCGTAAGTCTGAATGCCAAGCTGCGAGAAGAAACGCGCGTCGGTCACACCGCTCAACAAGAGGGGGATAGGCACTCCTTCCGGATCAGCCTCTCTCAAAATGCCAACCAAGGTGTCAAAAAGCCCCATATCCGGCTCAGGTGGGCCAGGGTCGTAACTCATAACTTCGAATTCCACCTCATCTCCCACCACTTGGCGGAGCTCCCCAAGCATGTCATCGGGCGTAAAGCCTGGCAAGAGACGCCCATCAAGCTCTACGGCGACTTCGCTGGGGATGACGTTGGTTTTGTCGCTGCCCGTCAACACAGTGGGACTAACGGTGTTATGAAGCAGGGGAGCAAAGACTCGGCCACGTTCGCCAAGCAAATTGAGAATTGAATCAGTCAAAAGTGGATTTGTGAGTTGGTTGAGGATGAATCCGGTCAGACCCCCTACTTCGGAAGCCACAGCCTCGAGCATCAGTCGCGTGGTGGGGGTGATGTGAACTGGCAGGCGATGCTCATCTAGTTGTTTTAGAAGCCGCGATAATTTTGCCATTGCCCCACCGTGGACGGGCATGGAACCGTGTCCGCCGGGACCGCGCACGGTGGCCTTCATCCAACACATCTGTTTCTCAGAAACCATAATGGGGGAAAACTTGCGTCCGCCAAGATGCAATGAAAATCCTCCAAATTCACCAATGGCGTACTTGATTCCCGTAAATAACTCTTTATGTTCATTCACCAAGAACTTGGCCCCATAATCTCCCCCGGCTTCCTCATCGCTGACAACAGCTAGAACTACGTCACCGGGCAGTACTGGTCCCTCAGCCTTTGCACGCAGAAGAGCAGCTACCATCATGGCAACCCCGCCTTTCATGTCTAAGGCGCCGCGCCCCCATAGATAATCGTCCAGGCCATCAGACACAATTTTACCCTCGAAGGGAGGATGTTGCCAAATCTGGTTTTTGGTCGTCACCACGTCCACGTGACCGTACATCAAGAGCGGGGGCGACTTCCCCTGGCCCGGTAAACGCGCCACAAGATTGGTGCGTTCTGGTGTTTTGGCAAGAATAGTGGTATCTATCCCGGCGCTTGTTAGGAGCGTGTCCAGGTAAGAAATGCATTCCGCTTCATTTCCGGGAGGGTTGGTGGTATCAAACTGGATGAGGCGTTGTAGTATCTCAACTGGATTTGGTTGCCTAGGTGAGGACTCTGTTTTTGTGGTCATAGCATTCTCCTTGGGATAATTGTGTTTTTGTGCCTGGGGGAGAGTTTTTATTATAGCAGTTTAGCCCCGACGTGTAGAGACGCCCCGACGTGTAGAGACGCCCCGGCGGGACGTCTCTACACGTCGGGGTTGTTATATTCATCGCTTTCCTATCTCCCAGATAACAATTGGCTATCAAGAGCCAAACATCACTCAAAAATGCGCTGTAAACTTGCTTGGCGGCTGTATAATGCCCAAGAAGATACTACACTACTCACCACTCACCGCACACCAGGAGGATGCCCATGAAAGTGCTATTTGTATATCCCGAGTTTCCAGATACGTTTTGGAGCTTTAAGCACGCCTTGAAGTTCATTCGTAAAAAAGCGGCCCATCCACCTTTAGGCACTCTCACTGTGGCGGCCTTGCTGCCAGATAAATGGGAAAAACGTCTGGTTGACCTCAACGTCAACCCGCTCTCCCCACAAGATTTGGCGTGGGCCGATTATGTTTTCATCAGTGCCATGACGGTTCAGCGTGAGGCGGCAAAACGGGTCATCGACCGTTGTAATAACGCGGGGACAACCGTAGTCGCTGGCGGGCCACTCTTCACAATGGAGCATGAGGAATTCGAGGGGGTAGACCACTTTGTGCTGAACGAAGCGGAGATCACGTTGCAGCCTTTCCTGCGAGACTTGGAAAATGGAGAGGCCCGTCGAGTTTATGTCACAGCGGATTACCCTGACATACGGAAATCACCCACACCGCTTTGGTCCTTGGTCAACCTGGGCGACTACGACTCCATGTCCATGCAGTTTTCGCGGGGATGTCCCTATAATTGTGACTTTTGTAATGTGACCGCGCTCTTAGGCCACCGGCCTCGTATCAAATCTGTTGACCAAATTCTGGCTGAGTTAGAGGGCCTTTATCAGGCCGGTTGGCGAAGATCGGTCTTCTTTGTAGACGATAATTTCATTGGCAATAAGCGTTATCTTAAAGAAGAACTACTGCCTGCTATCATAGCCTGGCGAAAGGGAAAAACCGGTTTCTCGTTCAATACTGAAGCTTCCATCAACTTGGCCGACGACGATGAATTGATCGATTTGATGGTAAAGGCTGGCTTTACCAAGGTCTTCATCGGCATCGAAACCCCGGATGAAGAAGGTTTAGCAGAATGTAATAAGGGGCAAAATCAGGGCCGAGATTTGGTCGCCAACGTAAAACACCTCCAACGGTCCGGGTTGGCGGTCCAGGGCGGATTCATCGTCGGCTTTGACTCGGATACTGCTGCCATCTTTCAACGCCAAATTGACTTCATCCAGAAAAGTGGGATTGTGACCGCCATGGTGGGGTTGTTGCAAGCGCCTCCTGGTACCCAGCTTTACGAGCGCCTGAAAAGCGAGAATCGGTTATTGGGCCTTCTTTCGGGCGATAACGCAAATGGTGACACAAACATCGTCCCGCGCATGGGCATAGAAAAACTCCGCGAGGGGTATCACTATCTCATGAGTCAAATTTACACCCCAACCCACTACTACCAACGCGTAAAAACCTTTTTGTCAGAATATAATCCCCCAAAAATACGCATGCCCTTCAATTGGCAGCATATTTTGGCCTTCTTCCGCTCCATCTACAAGCTGGGAATCGTAGGGAAAGAACGCCGCCACTATTGGGATTTGTTGGCCTGGACGCTCAGAAACCGGCCTTCCCTTTTCCCGCTGGCGGTGACAATGGCTATTTATGGCCATCACTTCAATAAGGTATATGAGTTGCACGTTTTGTGATGTGAACGTGATGAGTGACGAGTAACGAGTAAGATTACGTTTTATTCTTGAAAGCGGTCTCCCCTCACCTCAATCCTTGCCAAGGCACAGCCTGCGGGCTCGCTCTACGGTGTACAGCCCATGGGCTAGTGCGTGCCGTAGGCAACACCGTACGCAAAGCGTCCCAGAGGGAGAGGAGGCTGTCCCCTCTCCTTGTGGGATGCCCAGCGGGCACAGCCTACAACCTAGGGTTGCCCACCGGGCGGGCTGCACACCGTGAGCAGAGCGAGGGCTAGGGTGAGGGCAGGGGCTGAACGTTTGCTTACTCGTCACTCACCAATGAGATAGTGAAGGTGTCCTCACCGAACGCCACGCGGTCTCCGGCATAATATTCATCTGGGATAAGTCCCCCGGCGGAGGCTTTCTTCCCCAGGACGGTGACCAAGTCTCCATCCCAAAGTCCGCTGTAGCGCAGGGAGCCTTCGGGGAGTTGATCCCCTGCAAATTCTGCCGTCTCCTCCCCTCTCACAGGGACCAACTTTTCGTGCACGGGACCACTCAGCTTGGCATCGTCCGCTCTGAGAAGTTGAACGTTTTCCCCATCGACAAGCAATGCCAAATCAGGGATCATATGCCGGACCGTCTCCCACTCGCCGTCCGGTTCGGCATCGGGCGTGGCGGGGTCGGCGGGAGTGACCACCCACGATTCCAGCTCGTAGGCCACAAACCGGTCCGCTTCTGGGAGCGGTTCTCCCGCCAGCCGGCCGGTGACCAGGATCTCCTCCCCGGCGGGAGCAGTGGCCACATCCCCCGCCCCCATGATGGGCATGCGTTCAATCCGCCAGGCCTGGAGCTTTTGTTTGGGGGCTAAGACCAAGATGAGCAATAACCCAAACCCCACCAGGGCAACAGCGCCGATACCAGCCCCGACTACCATTCCAATCCGTTCGCGAATAGATTTGAGTATTCTCATACATTCTCCTAGATAAAATCAAACATGGGGGAACTATGTTGTTGGCGATTGGTAGGAACTGAAACCTCGGAGGTCTCGGAGACCTCCGAGGTTTCAGTTCCCGACCTCCAGGCGTATTTTACCGCACAAGAATGATTTTTGGTAAAATAGGGTAAGATCTCAAATTAAGTCTATCCTAAAGAAAGGAAACACTATGCAAATTACAACTTGGAACGTCAATGGACTAAGAGCGGTATTTCGCAAAAAAGCGGATCAATGGTGGTGGGAGGAGAAACCCGATGTGCTCTGCTTACAAGAGATACGGGCCATGCCGGAACAGTTGACGGCAAAACAACGCCAG
>JAANWX010000011.1 GCA_018263575.1 Chloroflexota bacterium
ATTACCTGGAGACCTGCGGTCAGGACTAGATGGCTGGTCAGGATGCCGAAGGCATGCTACGCAACACAGCCATATCTCGGTTCATGAGGACATAATTCTATAAAGATACTTTTGCATACCTACTTAGAGGAGGCCCTAACATGAGTTGGTTTAGTAAATTGTTTGGATCCAAGCAGGAATATGACACAAAACAGCGAGCGGTTCGAGCAGCGGAGAGCATTCTTGGCAATGAGACCCTGACCAATGACCTGGACGACGAGGCGGCCTCTGTATTACTGGATTGGGCCTTAGCCTGGGCCGAGCGGGTCGCACACAGCACTTCTCGCTTGGATGATGAGGCGGCCCAAGAGGCCATGTATCCCAGGCTCAAGGCTATCCGCAAGATGATGCGCTCCATTAACCGCTGGGGGTTTTCACAGACCCCACCGCTGTGCCTGCACCCACTCTTGCCGTCTCAGCCTCTGGTGAGAGCTCTGGTTGGTGGGAAGTATATTTTACAGACCCAACGGTGGTCAATGACCCCTCGAATTTAGCGGGGTCGATTCCGGAGCGTTTGATCGAGTATATTGGCCAGGCTCAAGAGACCATTCACATCGCTTCTTTCGAGTTCAACCTGACCCCGGTGGCCGAAGCCCTCATTGCCGCCCACAAACGGGGCGTGGAGATTATCTGGGTTACGGATGATGAACACGGGATCGAGGCCGATGAAGAAGAGGGGCACGGTCAATTTGGAATGCTGGAAAAAGCGGGCATCGAAATTTTAGACGATGAGCGCTCGGCCCTCATGCATAATAAATTCTGGATTTTCGATGAGCAGATTGTGTGGACGGGTTCGACCAATATCACTGAAAATGGAAATTTTAGAAATAATAATAACGTGATCGTCATCCATTCTCCCCAGCTAGCGGCCAATTATGAGCGTGAATTTTCAGAAATGTTGGCAGGGGAATTCGGCCCTACTTCGCCCTCAACGCTTGGCGAGCAAACCACAACTATAAATGGCTCCACAATCCAGGCCCTTTTCGCCGCGGAAGACGAGGTTATGGATGAGCTTGTCCCCTTGGTGGGAAGCGCGGAGGAGAGCATCAGGTTCATGGCCTTCTCTTTCACATATGATGATCTTGGGGTTTCAATGCTGGACTTTGTAGAAGGTGGCGGGGATGTACAGGGGATCTTCGAGACCAGGGGCAGTGAGACTGAGTACAGCGAAATGACCTCGTTCTACTGTGCTGGTCTCCCCGTTCGGCAAGATGGCAATCCGGGAACATTCCACCACAAAGTGATTGTTGTTGACAATGAAATTGTGGTCACTGGCTCGCTAAACTTTTCTAATAACGCCAACGACAGTAACGACGAGAACGTGATCATTATTTACAACGCTGACATAGCCTCCCTTTACCTAGAGGAATTCGAACGCCGTTGGGCAGAAGCGGAGCAGCCGGACCCGAGTGATTTGGAATGTGAGTAGGGAAGAGCTCGAATAGAATTCGAGTCTGGTCTTCAAAGCCTGCCTACGCAGGCTCTCGCCATATCGATTTTCAGAACTGATCGATGCAGGTCGATTTCGTATAACAGCGTCTATGTCCCAAAAAAAACACTTCATTTTCTTAACCGCGTTCTTCCTAATAGCCTGCTCGTCGTGCGGGGTGCGGGAGATGTTGCCCTTTCTGCGGACGCCCACGCCCACGAGAACGGCCACCCCTCCCCCCACGCCCACGCCGCGCCCAACCTTCACCCCCCGGCCCACGCCCACGCCGGTCACCCCTCCCACCAAAAGTTCACTGGCGGGTGATGTGGCCTTTTTCTACGGGGATTGGGAATCCGCCCTCACGGAGTACCAACAAACGCTTGAAAACGACCCTTCCCCCACTGAAAAAAACGGAGCCATGTTGGGATTAGGGAAGACGTACTATCAACTCCGAAATTATCCCACCGCTTTAGACACCTTACGAAATTTACTCATCTCAGCCCCTGATTCGGCGCACACGGCAGAGGCTCAGTTTGTGTTGGCCCAAACCTACACGGCGCTCGACCGGCACCTGGAAGCGGCTTCGGCTTATGAAGCTTATCTCACCTACAACCCGGGGGTAATTGACGCCTATGTTCAGGAACGGCGCGGAGACGCTTATACGGCAGCCGGTAAATATCTGGCTTCTATTGAGGCCTATCAGGCGGCCATAGCGGCGGGAAGCGTCAACGACTCCCTCTTAGTGCAATTTAAAATTGGCCAGGCCTACGCCGCCTTGGAGGATTATCCTACCGCTGCGCTTATCTTCCAAGAAATTTATGACAAGACCACCAACGACTACCTCAAGGCCAGTGCCGATTACCAACGGGGACAAATTTTCACGGCTATGGAACGCCCCGACCAGGCTCAAGCCGCTTACCGGGACGCGGTGGAGAAGTATCCCCTTTCTTACGATACCTATCTTTCTCTGGTCGAATTGGTGCGGGAAGGTTACCAGGTCAGCGACCTTGACCGGGGTTTGGTGGATTATTTTGCCGGGAAATATGCCTTAGCCATCGACGCTTTCAACCGCTATCTCGGCCAGGACGAGGTGGAGGATCCGGGGACGGCTTATTATTACCTGGGCAAAGCCCTCCGAAATTCGGGGAAGGCGGAAGACGCCCTCTACGCCTGGGACCAAATCATCGAATCCTACCCTGAAGATGAGTATTGGGACGAGGCCTGGGAGTTCAAAGCTTACACGGAGTGGTTCTATTTAGACCGCTATTCACGGGCGGTGCAAACGCTAACAGGCTTTGTGGAGGAGTCTCCCCACCATCCTCGGGCGGCGGAGTTTCTCTTTGACGCCGCCAGAGTCGAGGAGCGTGACCAAGACTACCCCGAGGCCATCGCCCTGTGGGAGCGGGTGATTGCCGAGTTCCCCACCTCCCAGTACGCTAACCAGGCCTTGTTTCTGATTGGCATCACCCATTTTCGCCTCGAAGCCCATTCACAAGCCCAAGAAGTTTTTGCCCGCTATGTGGCATCTTCGCCAACCGAGGGGGAACTGGCCAAGGCCTATTTCTGGTTGGGGAAGGCCCACCAAGCGGGGGGGGAAGAGGTGCCCGCCCAGGTAGCCTGGGAGCAGGCCGTGAACGCCGACCCCACCGGTTACTACAGCGAACGTGCCCAGGACTTGTTGCTGGACCGGGACGCTTTCGACTCTCCCCTCAATTACGACCTCTCCTCGGACGTGGACGCTGAACGGGAGGAGGCCGAAGCCTGGATGCGGGAGACCTTTGCCATCCCCCCCGTCACCAACCTGCGCGGATTGGGGTACCTGGCCGAGGATGAGCGTCTGATCCGCGGCACGGAGCTTTGGAACCTGGGCCTTTATTCCGAGGCCCGCCTGGAATTCGAAGACCTGCGCAACGAGGTGAGTTACGACCCCGTGAGCTGCTACCGCCTGGCCAATTATCTGGTGGATTTGGGCCTTTACCGGTCGGCCATTTTTGCCGCCCGTCAAGTGCTCAACCTGGCCGGGATGGATGACGCGGGAACGATGAACGCCCCGGCCTATTTCAATCACATCCGTTTTGGCAGCTATTACCGCGATTTGATTTTCCCCGCCGCTGAGGAATATGGCTTCCACCCTTTGTTCTTGTTCAGCGTGATACGGCAAGAGAGCCTCTTTGAGGCCTTTGTTACTTCTTCACAAGACGCGGGAGGGTTAATGCAAATTTTACCTAGCACAGGTGCTAATGTAGCCAAAGAAGCGGGTTGGCCGCCCAATTACAGCGCCGAGGATCTCTACCGCCCTTATGTAAATGTGCGCTTAGGTACAGCGTATCTAGCATCAATGCGGCGAATTTTTGATGGAAAGCTTTATGTGGCTTTAGCAGCATACAATGGCGGTGGCGGACCTGGACGGGCTATCATTTGGCTTGAAAGAGCGCCTACCGACATTGATTTGTTTTATGAAACGATTCACTTATCTGAGACGCAGCGTTATCTGAAAGGAATCAAGGAGGTTTTCGCCATTTATAGGCGGCTTTATGGGCGGGAGGAGTGATAGGTGTTGGAGGTTGGAGGTTGGAAGTTGGAAGTTGGATGTTGGAAGTTGGATGTTGGAAGTTGGAAGTTGGATGTTGGAGGTTGGAGGTTGGAAGTTGGAGGTTGGAGGTTGGAAGTTGGATGTTGGAAGTTGGAAGTTGGAGGTTGGATGTTGGAAGTTGGAGGTTGGAAGTTGGATGTTGGATATTAGATATTGGATATTGGATATTGGGCGGGCAAAAATAAGCTCCAATGGGAAAGCAAAAAAAGGAGAGGAAAAATGAGAATTTTGATCATTGGCGGAATGGGAACGATTGGAAAAAAGGTGAGCGAACAGTTTGCCAAGAAACATGACGTCATCATTGGTGGAAGGAAGTCGGGTGATGTGAAGGTGGATATTGCTGATGCTCATTCAATAAAAGATATGTTTGCGGAACTTGGAAAGGTTGGCGCTATTGTTTGCATCGCGGGTGACGCGAAGTGGGCATCTTTTGAAGAATTAACGGAGGAAGATTATTATATCGGCATAAAGAGCAAGTTAATGGGGCAAGTCAACCTGGTCAGAATCGGGCAAGAGTATTTGCATCCAGGCGGCTCCTTTACGTTAACAACCGGCATATTGGCTGATTATCCTGTGCAATATACGGCCAGTGCCGCGATGGTCAACGGAGGGATCCATAGTTTTGTCAAGGCAGCAGCGTTAGAATTATTTGAAAAAGGTTTCAGGATTAATGTTGTCTCATCGGGATTGGTGGAAGATGCGGTCGAAAAATATGAGGAATATTTCCCAGGTCATAATCCAATCCCAATGACAAAAGTGGTCAACGGTTATGTGAAAAGCGTTTTAGGAAAAGGCACAGGCGAAATAATAAAAATGTACGATAACTGTTAAGCGAAAGAGATGCATGCCATTTGTGACATTCGATTCCATTCGTGATTAGATAAGGAGTTCCTTTATGAAGAATATTCTCTGTATCGGTGCCGGTTATGTTGGCGGGCCTACCATGGCCGTCATTGCTAAACATTGCCCTGAGTACCGCATCGTTGTCGTGGATATTAACGCGGAAAAAATAGACGCTTGGAATTCAGACTGGTTACCGATCTATGAACCTGGACTGAAAGAGATTGTCTTCAGCGTGCGGGGGAAAAATTTCTTCTTCTCCACAGAGATTGACAAGAATATAGCTGAAGCGGATATTATCTTTGTGAGTGTCAACACCCCCACAAAGACCTTCGGCAAGGGAGCGGGGAAGGCCGCTGATCTTCAATACTGGGAAAAAACGGCCCGGCAAATCCTCCGCAACTCCACCTCACCAAAAGTTGTCGTCGAGAAGAGCACCCTGCCCGTGCGCACGGCCCAGGCCATGGAACGGATTCTCAACGCCAACGAGAACGGCATCTTTTTCGACGTGGTGTCTAATCCCGAATTCTTGGCCGAAGGGTCTGCCATCAACGATATGGAAGATCCTGACCGCGTTTTGGTTGGCGGCCGGGAGACACCCTCCGGTCAGGAGGCCGTTCAGGCCATCGTGGACATCTATGAACATTGGGTGCCCCGCGAACGGATCATTACCACCAATCTCTGGTCCAGTGAGCTGTCCAAGTTGGTCGCTAACGCTTTCCTGGCGCAGCGGATTTCCTCGATCAATTCGATTGCTAATCTATGTGAGAAAACTGAGGCCGACGTCGCGGAAGTTGCCAAGGCGGTCGGTTCGGACAGCAGGATCGGGCCTCGGTTTTTGCGTGCCAGCGTAGGGTTTGGGGGGTCTTGCTTCAAAAAAGATATTCTCAACCTGGTGTACTTGTGTGAATATTACCATCTCCCTGAAGTTGCGGCTTATTGGGAACAAGTTGTGACCATGAACGAATACCAGAAACAAAATTTTGTTGCCAAAATGGTCACAACCATGTTCAACACTGTGGCGGGGAAACGGATCGCCCTCTTCGGAGCGGCCTTCAAGGCCCACACCAGCGATACACGCGAGACCCCGGCGCTCTCCGTCTGTGAGGCATTGTTGGAAGAGCACGCCAAGGTCGTGGTCAGCGATCCCTATGCCCTGGAGAACTTCCGCAAGGATCTGGGAGAAACCGCAGAACGGGTGACTTTCGAAGAAGACCCTCTAAAGCGGCCCAAGGTGCCCACGCAATCGCTATCCTCACCGAATGGCCTCAATATGCTGAGCTAGATTATCAAACAATTTTCGATTCCATGGTTCAACCGGCCTTTATCTTCGACGGCCGCAATATACTCGACCATGAAACACTCTACGAGATTGGATTCAATGTGCTAGCCATCGGTAAACCGCCTCAGTTGCACTTCGAGGGCTAGCAGCTTGTTAAACATGACAAGTTTGTTTCGCCATTACAGGGATGATTACCCACTTCTCTTTCTCCTGCTGTGGGTGATGATGCCCTTTCAGTTTCGGGGTGCGCAAGATCAATCGCCTATCCAAGGTGTGTGAAAAAAATCTCGCTGGTTTGCTAAGATTAATTTGACACTGTTTGCTAAGTTAAGTTACAATAAAAGTATATTACGGCTCATGGCTATAATTAATAAAACGATCAACAAGTACTGTCATCTTGATAGGGAACGACTATGAAAACACATTCTAAAAAATTCATTCATTTAGGAATAAATTTCATAACCTCTCCTCAACCAGTGCTTTCCAAACGAAGAATGTTAGCATTTCAACAAGCCATACTTAATAATGGTTTAGAATATTCAGGATTGAAACAAAAAGGTGACAGGATTATTTTAATAAGAGAAACTCCGTCACCTCTAAACATTTCTGTAATATCTAGTAATCAAGCTATTGGTCAAATCATTGTCACCGCCCCAAAGCCCAAAAGCCCTCTGAGCCTTTTTATCAAGGAAGCACGTGCAGGAATTTCCGCTTTTAAAGATGTTTGGGGGACATCTAATCTTCAAGTAATCGGTGGAGATGCTACCTTTCGAGAATTAAATGAAACAGCTAGTCAACACGCTTTCCAAGAATTATGGGAAAGCCGTTTAGGCCAACAAGCCAAGTCATTGGCAGTATTTGGGAGACCTTTGAGAGGTGGTGGTTTGCGTTTTGTGTTAGACCCTCAACCTAATGATATAGAAGCATCGCAAGTAGAGGTAAGAATTGAGTCATTTTTGGGCGATTCAACAAAAATATATGTTGAGGTTCAATCAAGATGGCGATATCCACAAACTCGGTCAAGCTTCGATGTTGAAGAAAAATTAAATGAAGTGAACACTTTTCTAGAAGAGAAGGTTCATAGATTTATAACGGGAGAAAACAATAATAATGAGTAATAGCAAAGAAGTGCTTTTGGAGAATACCATGTATTCCTCAGAGTCTGAAACTGAAAAGGAAGGAGATTGGATTCAACCTTCGATTATCCAGCAAACTGTAGATCTACAAAGCTCGGGTTTAATTGATGGCATCTATGTTCAAAATTCTCCATCTGATTACTTTGGAATTGATGACACAGAATTAGCCCAGGAAATTGAAGCCTGGGAAGCTGCAAGCAATTTCGATTACTGGGCTTTTGAAGAATCTCTAAAGAGCTAATATGAAAAAGGGTGATATATTGTGGATTGATTTGGGTAATCCTCCGGGTGGGTCCGGAAGAGAGCAGGCTGGCACAAGGCCTGGTATCGCTATTTCCCAAGGTGACTTTAATGCCAAAAACCCAATGTTAACCATAATACCTCTCACCAGCTCCATGAATGCGCGTCGTTTTCCTTACAGCGTAATGATAAAACGATCTAAAAAAAATGGTTTACCCAAAGACTCAATAGCTATGGTTTTTCAAATTCGCTCAGTGGACAAAAGAAGAGTAAATCAAACCCTAGGCCATTTGGAAGACATATATTTAGCTCAGATCGAAGAAGCGTTGGCAAATATGCTTTCGCTAAAACTAGCTTCGTAGCCTGGTAAAGACACTTGGGGAGATTCTATCCTATCTACTAACCCAAAGACCTCCGAGGTTATAAAGACGTAAACCTCGGAGGTCTTTGGCAAGTAACCAATAAAGGACTTCGGCCGCTGTGTACTAGTAACGCAGCAAGGCGGCCATTTTTCCATGTTCAGACAAGAGCTGCTCATCTTCTAAGACCTTCACGCTCCCATCTGCGCGCAAGGTAGCCCTGACGGCCATTTCCACGGCATCTTCAATTTCCTCATAGTTTCCGGAGCAGAAGGGGCAAGCGGCTGTTTTTTGGAGGGTCATGTGCCCGCAATCTTGGCATTGATATCCCTTTTCTCGGTACCCATCTTGGATGACCAGAGTCTGAACTCGCCCTTCGCGCGCCGCATCCAGGACATCTTCAGGGTTGGTGAGTCCGTTCCTTCCTTTGGCGGCTTCGGTGATGATGGTTTGAACAAGTTTCCCCTGACGCTTTTTTTCCACTTCCTTCTCTATCTCCAGGGCCTTTGCGCGCACCTTGTCATGACCGCTGTCCATACTCATAGAAAAAGTTCCCACAATCAAACTTTGCCAGGATTTTGGCAGCATTTCTCGGAAGAGAGAGATGTTTTTATCCGTGCCGCCCAGTAGGAGCCGGCGGACATCATTGGCTTTTAGGAACTTGGCCGCTTCCTGGGCGGCATCCCGCATGTTGCGCTGGGAGATCACGTCGGGCGAGTCGGCAATACCTTCCACACCCCGGCTCCGTCCCACGATCTGGGAACCTCCCCCGTGCTTTTGGCGCTTAACGTCCCCGCCGGAGAAATCTGCTTCTGCTTTTAATTCCCCCAATTGGAAGGAGAAGAAACGCGCTTGCTGCTGATCGATCAATATCACGCCACTGCCAGAATAAGTGTCAAAAAGGGCTGCCAACGGCTTTATATGCGGATAATGGTGAAATCTGGCCCGACTGCGAACATCTACGGCCAGGGGGTGCGCCTCGAAGAAATCATCTGCCTGGTTTGAAAAAACGGCCACGCCCCGCCCCTTCCCCCAATCGTGTTTGAGATCGAAGTATTCTTTGACGGCCTCAACATCTTGCGGAAGGTCAATGCCTTTGAGCATCGAACGGAGTTGGAGTTTATAATCTTCAATGGTGCCTTTTGCCGGGTTGGTATTCAAATAAACGCTAAGGATGGGAGATTTCGATTTATACGCTAATAATTCTTCTAAGTTGGTTTTTGTCAACATATACATCTCCTTTTACTACGCAGCTGTATCTTCTCAATATTTTGGGGAAACGGTTTTGTAGCCGGGGTTTCGATAACCCGCAGTTGCGAGATTTGGAAATCTCGGCTACATGTTCCCCGTTTTTTTGAGAAGATACACGCAGCTTATAAAAAGTTAAGGCCAAAACCAAAGTTATGGTCGGCTGCTAAGCGTTAGCTCCAGTTCTATTTCTTCCTCCCCTCTTAAGACCGTTAACACCATACTATCACCAGGGTTCTTGTATGATAAAAGGTAGCTGATAAATTCGTCGAAATTGAGCACTTCATTCCCATCAACAGCAGTGATCAGGTCACCTCCGGGTGCGGCGAGTCCTAATTCATCTCGGCCGCCTATAAGGCCAGCTTCACTGGCGGGGCTGCCTTCCACAACTTCAACCACGTAAACGCCAGTGGCTTGTGGTAAATTCAACTCTTCCTGCGTGAAGAGACTCACTTCTTCTAAACCAAGAATGCCTACGTAAGCATACTCATGCTTTCCAGTTTCTATGAGATCCGGAACCACGTTCTTGGCAATATCGATGGGAATGGCAAATCCCAGCCCAGAGCTGACCGGTTGACCCGTTAGGTCAAAGCTTGTCGATTGAATAGCGTAATTGAGGCCAACAACTTTTCCTTCCAGATCGAGGAGAGGTCCTCCTGAATTTCCTGGGTTGATGGCAGCGTCAGTTTGGATAATGTTCCCTGATGCATATACCCCGCCGCCGGGTGCTTCGCGCAAGGAATCCAGGGAGCGATTCAAGGCCGAAACAATGCCCACTGTCATTGTACCATTTAATCCATGGGGATTACCAATTGCCACCACACGCTGGCCAACTTGCAGGGGACGAGATTCCCCGAGTTCCAGGACGGGGAGCGGTTCGGGCAAGGAATCCAGCTCCAACACAGCCAGGTCGGAATCGGGGTCTGTGCCAATGACTTCAGCGCGCGTTTTAAAGCCGCCAGGAAAATCGACCTCCAGATCAGTGGCTGACATGACAACATGGAAATTGGTCACCACGTGCCCCGCTTCATCCCACACGAAGCCAGTTCCTAATCCTCCCCCTTCTTCAGAAAGAATCTGGATTGAGACAACACCCGGGTTAACGCGTTCATAAATATTGATAAACTGATCATCTATAGCTGTTATTGTTTCGACCGTGGGTTGGGGGGATGCTGTGGGTTGAACGGCTTCCGTAGTGGGAGCAGGTTCTTCCCTTTGGGGGATAAGCACACAAGATAAACTGATCACCGCCACGATGCTGATGAGTAGTAGTATTCGTAAATTTCGTTTCATGGGTTTGATCCTTATTTTAGAAAATTGGTTACCCGGAAAGGCGCAGTGATGCTCTTAATAGATACACCTATTGTAGGTAAAGAGTCATCTTGTAGTCAAGTCGGTTTTCCATGATTATATGAATTTCTAATCCTTGCCCCATACCCCTCGCCTACTCGCAACTCACAACTCGCAACTCGCAACTCGCACACCCGCCCCCTCACTCCCCTTTCCCATGATTCTCACGCACATAGGCCTTCAAATACTCACCCGTATAAGAAGCAGGATTATCGCAAATCTCCTCGGGAGAGCCGGCAGCAATGATCTCTCCCCCTGCTTCGCCTCCCTCTGGGCCGAGATCAATGATGTGGTCGGCAACTTTGACAATGTCCATATTGTGCTCAATGATCAAGACCGTGTTCCCCTCATCGACTAATCGCTGGAGCACCTCAATAAGTTTGTGGACATCGGCAGCGTGGAGGCCCACCGAAGGTTCGTCAAGGACGTACAAGGTCGAGCCGGTGGAGCGTTTGGCCAGCTCCCGCGAGAGCTTGATGCGCTGCGCCTCACCGCCGGACAAGGTGGGAGAAGGTTGCCCAATGCGGATATAACCCAGGCCGACATCCTGCAAGGTTTTGAGGCGATTCATCATCGGCGTGAAGGCTTGGAAGACTTCTGCGGCTTTGTCCACGGTCATGTCTAGGACATCGGCAATCGTATACTCCTTAAAGCGCACTTGGAGGGTCTCCCGGTTATAACGTGCCCCATGACAAACATCGCAGGGGACGTAGACATCCGGCAAAAACTGCATTTCGATTTTCAACTGCCCTTGCCCATTACAAGACTCACAGCGCCCGCCATGGACGTTGAACGAGAACCGCCCTTTATCATAGCCGCGTATCTTGCTCTCCGGCAACTCGGCAAATAGATCGCGAATATAGTCAAATAATTTGGTGTACGTGCCGGGGTTCGAGCGCGGCGTACGCCCAATGGGGGATTGGTCAATGTTGACGATTTTGTCGATAAGTTCCAGCCCCTCTAGGCCGTCGTGGTCGCCCGGGTGGACACTAGAATTATTGATTTCCCGCGCCAGGGCCTTGTAAAGCACCTCAACTAACAGGGTAGATTTTCCAGACCCTGAGACACCCGTGATGCACACCAATTTTCCCAGGGGGATGGAAACGTCAATGTTTTTGAGATTGTGCTGGCGGGCGCCCAAAATTTTGAGCGTTTTCCCGTTCCCGGTGCGGCGCTCCTCCGGGATGGGGACCTTGCGCCGCCCCGAAAGGTAGGCTCCAGTCAGGGAGGTGGGGTGGGCCAGAATCTCCTCCACCGGGCCGGCCACCACCACCTCTCCGCCGTGTTCCCCCGCCCCGGGACCCAAATCCAGCACCCAATCGGCGGTGTGGATGGTTTCCGGGTCATGCTCCACCACCATGACCGTGTTGCCCAAATCCCGCAGCCCCTCCAAGGTGCGCAGCAGACGCCCGTTATCACGGGGGTGCAGGCCAATGGAGGGTTCATCCAGGACATAGAGCACGCCCATGAGATGCGAGCCAATTTGCGTGGCCAACCGGATGCGCTGCGCCTCCCCGCCGGAAAGTGTCCCGGCCGAACGGTTGAGGGTCAGGTAATCTAGCCCCACATCCACCAAAAAGTTAAGCCGTTCCTGAAGCTCGCGGATAACGCGGTCGGCGATCATTCGTTGGCGGTTGGTCAGCACGTCGTCTTCCCCTTCCAAATAAGACACCCACTCCAGCGCGCGGTGGATGGGCCAAACCGAGACCTGGGTGATGTTGTGGTCGTCGATGGTGACGGCCAGGGCTTCGGGGCGGAGCCGGGCGCCGTTGCAATCCGGGCAGGGTTGGTCGTTCATGTAGCCCATAATCCGCTGGCGCATGTACCTGGAGTTGGTTTCCTTGAAACGGCGTTCCAGGTTGTTGACCATGCCCTCGAAAGCGCGTTCGAAAGTGTGTTCTCTCCCTTCTTTATTTTTGTAGTGAATGGTGACTTTTTTCTCTCCCGTGCCATATATAAGCACGTTGAGTTCGTCTTTCGAGAGATCTTCAACAGGGGAGTGTAGGTCAATATTGTAGGCCTGGGCCGCCCCTACCAGGGTTTGCCAATAATACCCGCCCTGTTTGCGCGGCCCTCCCCACTCCGATGCATCAACGGCCCCTTCCATCATAGATAGGCTTTTATCAGGGATGAGCAGGTCAATGTCTATCTCTAGTTTTGTGCCGATGCCCTCACAGGTTGGGCAGGCTCCATGCGGTGTGTTGAAGGAAAATGTGCGGGGTTCAATGGGGGGGAGACTTATGTCGCAGACCGAACAAGCTAGGTGTTCAGAAAAAACTGTTTCTTTGGGGTTTTCGGGGTCGGTGACATCATAAAGGGTCAGGTAGCCGTCTCCAAATTTGAGGGCTGTTTCCACGGAGTCGGTCAGGCGGGAGCGGAAGTTCTGGGCCTCTTCCTGGTCTTCGTGTGCGCGCAGAACAAGACGGTCTACAACGGCTTCTATGGTATGCGCCTTATAGCGTTCAAGTTGGATATCTTCTTCCAGGCGGCGGATTTTGCCGTTGATTCGGGCCCGCACGAAGCCAGATTTACCGATTTCTTCCAGGATCCCCTCGTGTTCTCCTTTGCGGCCTTTGACCATCGGCGATAGAATGTTGAAGCGAGTGTCTGCGGGCAAACTTTCTATGTTTTCCACAATCTCCTGCGCCGATTGGGTGCTCACTTCGCGGCCACATTGCGGGCAATGCGGTATCCCGGCCCGGGCAAACAACAAACGTAAATAATCGGAGATTTCGGTCACTGTTCCCACCGTGGAGCGTGGATTATGGGATGTCCTTCTTTGGTCAATGGAGACAGCCGGGGAGAGGCCTTCAATGTAATCCACATCTGGCTTATCCATTTGTCCCAAAAATTGCCGGGCATATGAGGATAAAGATTCAACATACCGGCGTTGTCCTTCGGCAAAAATGGTATCAAAAGCTAAGGAGGATTTCCCCGAGCCGGATAAACCGGTGATAACCACAAATTTGTCTCGAGGGATTTCTACGTTAATATTTTTAAGATTATGGACGCGCGCACCGACAACTTTGATTGTTTTTTGAGCCATTGGTTTTGTATTTCAATCCTTTCTTCATTTTGGAAAATGGACTTTGGAAATCTTCTAATTTTTGAGTGGCGGGTATTGAAGCCTGTCCTACGTGATCACTACCGACACACATATTATAGCACAAATGTTTCATTATTTTTAATGACGGGAGCATTATACACCATCTCTGTACTTTTTCATGGTAAACTATAGTTATGCCCTCACTCTACATTTTATAAGAGTTTCACAGGACAGGGTGAAAATATTGTATAATTTAGGCACATCAATGCAAAATCAATTTACTTAGGAGGCTGAATGAAGATTACATGGCATGGACACTCTTGCTTTCGATTAACAGAACGCGGTAAAGCAACCGTAATAACTGATCCTTATGATCATAAGATCATCGGTTATGAAGAACTTGACACATCGGCAGATATTATCACCATCAGTCACGACGCGCCCGGGCACAATTACACCGAGCCTATAAGAAAGCGTAAATCAAGGCAACATATCCTCAATGGGCCTGGAGAATATGAGATCGGAGAAGTATTCATCACCGCTATTCGCACCAATGGAAAAAAACGTGCCAAGGATGAGCTTCGTAATCACATGTTCGTTTTCGATTACGACGGGGTCTTGATAGCGCACCTTGGAAATCTAAACCATGTCCCAAGCCAGTCAGAAGTTAAATCCATCGCCGGGAACATTCAGATAGCCCTGGTGCCCGTAGGCGGGAAAAATGGATTAAACTCTTCTCAAGCCGTAGAAGTGATTCGCATGTTAGAGCCTAATTACGCCATCCCCATGCACTATAAAACCCCGCATAGTAAAATAGACTTAGACCCACTGCGTAATTTTACGAAAGAAATGGGTATAGAAAAAATCGAACCACGCTCTAGTTTGAGCGTCACAAGCTCCAAGACGTCCAGTGAGACGAAAGTCGTCGTTTTGAGCTACGAAGAATCTTAACCCGACCCCAAGGAAAATAACTTTGACAGTAAAACTATTAATGACATGGGATATTTTACCCAACCGCGAACAAGAATACTTTGAGTTCGTGGTTAGTGAATTCATCCCCAAAATTAAACCTCTCGGCATAAAACCTGTAGATGCTTGGTATACCGTCTATGGTGATGCATCCCAAATTATGGTCACTGCCAAAGCAGAAAACCAAACCGCTTTAGAGGTGGCCATGGCCTCGGGCGAATGGAACAGATTGGTTGACGATCTTCTTGAATTTGTCGATAATTTTTCATCCAAAGTCATTCCTGCTCGGCCCGGATTCCAGCTCTAAACCTTTTCCCCTATGGATTTCATCGTAGATGCCCACCAAGACCTGGCTTGGAATATGTTGACTTTTGGTCCCGATTACACCCGCGCCGCTCAAGAAATTTGTCAGATAGAAAGCAACCAGCCAGCCCCCCACCACAATGGCCAAACCCTTCTGGGGTGGAAGGACTATAAAAAGGGGAAAGTGGCCGTTATCTTCGCTACCCTTTTCGCCGCTCCACGCAGGGCAAAAAAAGGTGCGTGGGATACCCAGACTTACGAAACCACCCACCAAGCCCATCAAAAATACCGCCAACAAGTAGATACATATCACCGCCTTTGCGAAGAACACCCCGACAAATTCCATTTGATTTTCGACCGCTCAGACCTGCGTTTCGTCCTTGATGCGTGGGAAAATGAGCCGGAAACGGCCCCGGTCGGTCTGGTAATCCTTATGGAGGGAGCGGAGGGTGTGCGCTCCCCCGGTGAATTGGCCCAATGGTGGAGGAAGGGCGTGCGGATGGTGGGCCTGGCCTGGGCGGGTAACCGTTTTTGTGGCGGAACACGGGAACCGGGCGGGCTATCCCCGGAGGGTTACCATCTCCTGGAGGGGATGGCTGATCTTAACCTCACCCTCGACGTCAGCCACATGGACGAACGCGCCGTCCTCGAAGCCCTAGATCACTACCCTGGCCCCTTTATCTCCTCCCACGCCAACGCTAAGGCCCTTTTGAAGAACTCGTCCAGCAACCGGCACCTCACTGACCGTGTAATTCAGGGCCTCATAGCGCGAGGGGCCACCATCGGCATCATCCCCTACAATCGATTCCTGAAAACAGGTTGGGCTATAGGCGACGACCGTTCCCTGGTAACTTTGGAAGACGTCCTCGCCCAAATAGACCACGTTTGCCAGATAGCTGGCGATGCGCAACACGTAGGCATTGGAAGCGATTTTGACGGCGGCTTTGGCCTTTCCGGGGTTCCAGCAGAAATAGAGACCATAGCCGACTTACAAAAACTCCCCCCTCTTCTCGCCCAAAAAGGCTATACGGAAGAGGATATCGGGGACATAATGGGCCAAAACTGGCTCACCCACCTTAAAAATATACTCCCCTGAGGCAATCACCCGTGAAACAACCCAAAAAGCAAACATCCAAAAAATGGATTCACGTCGGACTGATCATCACCGCGTTCGGTTTTTTTGTATTACTCCTGGGCGCGGACCCCAGTACCTTTAATCTGGACCGGTCTCCCGCCGTAGGCTTCGTGCAAAGCGCTACTTTTTCATTTGGCCTGGCCATTATTTGTATGGGAGGTTATATAAGCCTGAAGGCAAGCCGAAAAGCTTCTTATGAGCAAAGCCTTGTTGAAGACATAGGGCTTCGCCTGATAGGAACCGGATACCTGGTTTCCTTGGTCTCCGCCTTGGCGGATGTATTCGGTCTGGGGACACAAGCTTGGCCATCACTTCCTTTTTTAGGGCCATCGCAAGTAGCTGGAGTCGTAATTGGAGAGATTGTGATCGCCATAGGTTTTGCCATGTTCATCCCCCGTCGAGATTCGCCTCACTGATCTTCAAAAATACCTAGACCTCGGAGGCCTTCGCACAACACCCTGGAGGGTATAAAAATGTCTACCTTTGATCGCTCAACTTGTAAAACCAGACGCCAATTGTATCCCAGACCAGGTATCGGGCAGCGAATCATGTCGCTTTTCTGGCGAGGATCGCTACCAGAGGCCTTTTGGACTATAGCGGGTGTGTTTTCTTTGGCGCTGAATGTTATTCTTATCGCGGCCCTTATTATTATTGGGAGAGAATTATTTGCCCTCAAAAGCGTTGTTAACGATCACCTCCTAGGCGGGTTGGCGACCAATTTCGAAAAGATGGATGAGGCCAAGATTGCCACCACCATAGGCGTGGAGGATGAGATCCAGGTAAAGTTCGACCTTCCCGTGCAAACAAATAAACAAGTCATCCTGACAGATTCAGTAGCTCTTAGGGCTCCTGTCAAAATCAACACGGGTCCCATTTCTATCAACGCCATGGCCGATATTGAACTGCCCAAAGGGCTTCTCTTACCAATTGCTTTGGATATCATGGTGCCTGTTGAGACGATGGTCCCAATTAATTTGGAAGTTCCGGTTGATATCCCCCTTAAAGAAACAGAGCTACACGAACCATTTGTGGGCCTCCAGGACGTCGTTAAGCCTTATCAAGACTTATTAACGCCTCTTCCGAACTCCTGGCAAGAAGTTGAACTTTGTCAAACGATCCCCGGTTGTGAAAGATTATTAGCGCCAGAAACTTCACTGCCTCTGCTTGACAACCTCCGGCCAAGCGAGTAAAATGTGCGTTGCATTAAGGAATTATCGGTACGTGCGCCGAGATAGCTCAGTTGGTAGAGCACGCGACTGAAAATCGCGGTGTCCCCAGTTCGATTCTGGGTCTCGGCACTACTTATGCGGGCGTAGTTCAGTGGTAGAACGTCTCCTTGCCAAGGAGAAGGTCACGAGTTCGAATCTCGTTGCCCGCTCTAGTTTCAAATTATGGCTGATGGCAAATGGCTGACTCATAACAACGGCCATAATCCATCAGCTTTTTTTCTATGGCGACGTGGCCAAGTGGTAAGGCAGAGGTCTGCAAAACCTTTATCATCGGTTCGAATCCGATCGTCGCCTTTTTTGTTTTGAAGGGGGTCTACAAGGGATAATTTTTGGACGTAGTGCAACCACCCTGGAGTACTATGCCATGAAGCGCATTGGCCATTTGCTCATCGCATTGAGTCTGTTGATCATTACCGGCTGCGAGGCCATCGTCTCAGGGCCTACTCCAACGCCCACCCCCACACCAATTCCAATCGACATTGCCCTGCACGCCGGGGAGAAAATGCTCCAAGTCAAGTCCATTCACTTCATCATGGAGCTTTCCGGTTCCCTGGTCTACCTGGACGATCCGCCCACATTGGCCCTCAAGCACATAGAGGGGGATGTGGTGCTCCCTGACCGTGTGCGCGCGCTTGTCAGGGTTTCCTCGCTGGGTATGGTATCAGAGGTGGGCATCATCGGCCTGGGGGAAGAGCAATATGTGACCAATCCGCTCAATCAGCAATGGGAAGAACTACCGCCGGGCCAGGGATGGTATTTTAACCCCGCCCTCCTCTTTGACCCTGAGTATGGCATAGCGTCCATCTTGAAAGAGGGTGATTGGACATTTGGCACAGGTGAAGAGGAAGGGGAAGCAAAAAAGTATTACCTGCTCCAGGGCCAAGTCCCCGGCGAGAAACTTCTCTACCTCACATCTGGCATGATCACTGAGGGGAAAATTGACACCTCGATATGGATAGATAAAAAAACGTTCTACGTACATCAAATTGAATTAATAGAAGTAGAGAGCGATGCAGAAAACCCCTCCCAGTGGTTTATGACCCTCTCTAAGTTTGACGAAGAAGTTGATATCCTTGCCCCGCCTGTAGAGGCGCCAGAAGAATAGACACTTCCACACATGCACACATACGCACTTGCAAACTTGCCCCATGCAACTTGCACCATCCAAGGAGCAACCTTGACCCAGCCCCCCGTCTCCCAAAAACGCGCCCGCATGATCTTGGCACTGATCTCCTTTGGCATCTTTGTTGCCGCTGATGATCTCACCGTAATATCTACCCTTTTGCCGCAGATGATCACAGACTTTGAGATCCCTGTCCCGGCTGGGCTGGATGACGCTTCTTGGATCGTCAGCGCATATCTCATCGCTTATATAGGCACAATGCCCTTCATGGGACGTGTCTCCGACCTCTACGGGCGGTGGAAGGTTTACGTGGCTTGTTTGGGCATCTTTGCCTTTGGTTCCCTCATTGTGCCCCTGGTCGAGAGTTTGCCTTGGCTGATCACTTTTCGGGCTATTCAGGCCATAGGAGGCGGCGCCATGGTGCCAGTGGGCATGGCCATCATTGGGGACATCTTCCCCAGCGAGCGCCGTCCCCTGGCCATGGGGAGCCTGGTCGCCATCGACACCGCCGGATGGATTTTTGGGCCGCTCTATGGCGCTTTTTTGGTACGCTACCTCGATTGGCGCTGGCAATTCTACATTAACATCCCAGCCAGCATTTTGGCCGCGGCAGGGGCATACTGGGCCTTGAAAGACCTTCCCCAGCCCAAACGTAAGGTATCCTTGGACATACCTGGGGCCTTACTCTTCACCGCAGGCTTGGTAGCTCTGAATATGGCCCTCTCCTTTAGTGGAGGGCGCGCCGCAACAGGCCCCACCTTCGATTTCAACGCCCCCCCTCCCACCACGCGATATGTTATTCCTCTCCTGGCCTTGGCCGCTCTTCTGCTGGGCGTCTTTGTCTACTTAGAACGCCGTACTCCAGACCCACTTATTGACTTAGGTATGTTCAAACATACCAACTTTACGCAGGCGTGTGCCATTAATTTCTTGGTAGGCGTGGCACTGATAATTGCCATGGTAAACGTGCCGCTTTTCATCAACACAATTTTGCCTGAAGGGAATACGGTAGATGAAGCCTTGCAACAAGCCGCCGCGCACAGCGGCCAAGTCCTGGCCGTGATGACGGGATCCATGAGCCTGGCTTCTTTATTGGGCGGCTGGCTCTGTAAACGCTTTGGCTATCGTCTCCCAACCGTGATTGGCCTGCTCTTTGTTGCCGCCGGATTTGGCTTTATGGGCACTTGGACAATAGCCATATCTTACCCCTCCATGGCCGTTCACCTGGCGCTGGCGGGGATAGGCTTCGGGTTAGTGACCTCTCCCCTGAGCACCAGCGTGGTTGACGCTGTGGACGAAACGCAGCGGGGCGTGGCCTCCGGGTTGGTCGTCATCCTCCGCCTGATTGGCATGAGCGTGGGCCTCTCCCTGCTTACAGCCTGGGGACTCCGGCGCTTCGAACAATTATCTCGCGGGTACACATTGTCCCAGCTTGGAGAAGTCATCACCGAGATCACGGCCCAGGTGTTGACTGGAATATTCCTGGCGGCTGGCGGCGCTTTACTCTTGGCCGTTCCCATCGCCTTCCTGCTCAAAAAAAAGGCATAAAGGAGAAAAAACTATGTCACAAAACACCTCATCCCCAAAAACGAAAACAATCCTATTTATTGGCCTTGGTATTGCAGCCGTGCTCTTTTGCTGCCTCACTTTGGCCAGCCTGCTGGCAGTAGCCCAATTCACTGATTTCCTTCCTTCTCTAACCTCCCTCTTCGGACCAAAGTGGTCTTCAGCGAAGATAGTGCCTGGTGGTACAGATTTCTATATGGCCGCCGATCCCAATTTCCGGGATATGAAAAACGCCAAGCAACTGGTAGACATCTACAGCGAATTGCTTGAAAGGACAGATGGCCCAGGAGAGATTGAAAGCACGCTGGAAGAAGAATATTCGATTTCATTCAAGGAAGATATACGGCCCTGGCTAGGCCCAGAGGTAGCCTTCGCCATTCCCAATTTGACGGAGGCTATCAATAACGAGGAACCCGCCCTTGCTATCATAGCTGCCACGATCGACAAAAAAGACTCGGATTCCTTCCTGGAAAAACTGCGTGGGAACATAGAGCGTGATGAGTATACGGTTTATACCAACACCTACGAGGGTGTCACGTATTATGTCCAAGAGGTCGAAAGCGAATGGGAAACGCCCACCATCTTTGGCCGGCTCAAAAACTTCGTCGTCCTTACGACGCATGAAGACCTCATGAAAGAGATTATCGATACCTCCCAGAAGAACCAGGGCGCGCTCCTTAGCAACGAAAACTACACCCAACTTTTAGATTCCCTGCCGGGAGAAGCTGCCGCGGTGGCATACTACGACATGGAAGGGTTTACAGAAGCTTTCCTGGCCAACATGAACACGGGCGTTACGCCCCCCCAAGAAGCGACAGCCCAACTCGAGGCTTTCGAGGCTGTGGGGGTAGCTATGAGGCTTAGTAATCAGGGCGTCTTGTTAGATTTCGTTTCCACTTTTGACCCCGAAGCGCTCTCCGCCCAAGAAGAAGCTTTCCTGGCTAACGAGGGCCGCATCCTAGAACACATCCCCGCTGGAGCATTGGGGTTTCTATCCAGCCAGAATCTCGACGCCGGATGGAGGAAGCTTTGGACGAGCTTGGCGCAGAACCCCGACTTCGAACAGCAGCTTGATGATCTTGGAAGTTCCTTTAACCTGACCCTTGATGAGGAATTATTTAGCTGGACTAGGGGAGAATACGCCATAACCTTACTTGAATCCACTTCCCAGGAAGATATGGCGCCACCTGTGTCTGGTTATTCCATCTTCGAGGTCAATGACCAGGCAAAAGCAGAAAGCCTGATGGCCGATATTAGCTCGCTTGCGCAAATGATGCTCTTCCAGCCCTTGGAAACAAAAACCATAGAAGGCGTCGAAGTGCATGTGCTTGAGCAGGCCGGACTAAACATGGGATACGGTTTTCCCCCTCAGCATCTCGTGATTGGCGTTGGAGAAGATGCCTTGGAGGCCGGGGTTAGCGAAGACATTCTTCCCATTTCTAGCGATGAAACTTTCCAAGCCGTCATTGGTCATCTCCCGGACAGGAACAGAGGCTATTTCTACGTTAACGTTAAGAACGCTTGGAAATTCGCTTATGGCAGAATGGAAGAGTACGACAGAGAAATCTTTGATGCTGACGTTCGCCCCTATCTGGAACCGCTCCAGGCCATCGGTTTGGCTACTCGGGTCTCTGATCCTGAAGAGGGAGAGGCCCAAGGGACAATATTTTTCTACATTCCAACCGATTGACAGCCCCCCAGGCCTGCGGTATCATGCCTACCGGCTCCGGGTGGGTCCGGCGCGGCGGAGACCAACGAAATGTGTCAGGTCCGAGAGGAAGCAGCACTAAGGAGGATTCTCTGGGTGCCGTCGGTTAGCCTGCCTGGGGCTTTTCCCTATGCAAAAAAAACCCCTTTTAATACTGGTCATAGTTCTTGTTTTAAGCGGTGCCCTCATCGCTTATTTTAGCATGCAAAAAACGGTCACTTTGGTAATAAATGGAGAAAGCCAAACCCTGGCCACCTTCGCTTTCACCGTGGGGGATTTCCTGGAAAAGCAAGCCGTCCCGCTCAAGGCAGAAGATGCGCTCAACCCACCCCAAGACCACTGGTTGCGGGAGGGAGAAAGCGTCCAATTGGAGCAGGCTGGGCAAATTTTCATCCTTGCCGATGGAGAGGAAAGCATCCTCATCACCTCGGCCCGGAAGCCAGCAGATATCCTTGCTGAGGCCGATGTGCCCCTCTCCCCGGAAGATCAAATTTATGTGGATGGGGAACTCACTACCTCTCAAGAAACTCTTTCCTACCAACCTAGTCATAGTATGCGTGTCACGCGTGCCACATCCATCACCCTTTTTGTGGATGGCCGAGAGCAGACCTTCACCTCTGTGGAGAAGACATTGGCCCAAGCCTTGTGGGGGGAGGGCTTCCGCCTTCGGGAGGGGGACGATCTCTCCCCCGCGCCGGGCACGCCCCTCACCGGCCAACCCCTCCAGGCGCGGCT
This sequence comes from Chloroflexota bacterium, assembly GCA_018263575.1. Lineage (GTDB taxonomy): Bacteria > Chloroflexota > Anaerolineae > Anaerolineales > UBA11858 > B10-G9. The sequence goes on from JAANWX010000011.1 coordinate 22,331, forward strand.
CACACCCGCCCGGGAGTTGACCATCCGCCTGCCGGGCAACACCGTCCGCACCCTATCCACCGCCACTACCGTGGGGGAGGCTTTGGCCGGGAGCGGGACGGCTCTCCAGGGGCTAGACTACAGCCTCCCCGGCGAGAGCGAATCCATCCCCGAAGATGGTGAAATTCAGGTAGTTCGGGTTCGGGAAGATATTATCCTCGAGCAAGAGCCTATTCCTTATGGCCTCACCTTTCAATCCACGAATGAGGTGGAAATTGACTCGCAAAAAATTCTCAATGGAGGAGAATACGGCGTTCAGGCGCGGCGTATTAGGGTGCGGTACGAAAACGGAGAAGAAGTTTCTCGGAATGTAGAGAAGGAATGGGTGGCAAAAGAACCTCAGCCCCGTGTGGTCGGGTACGGGACGAAGATCACTGTTCGCACTGCGAATACTGCTGATGGCCCCATTGAGTATTGGCGGAAGATTACCGCGTATGCCACTTCTTACTCGCCATGCAGATCCGGGACCGATGAATGTTGGCATGGAACTTCCAGCGGCAAAGAGGTAAAAAAAGGGGTGATTGCCGTGATCCGCTCTTGGTACTTATATATGCAAGGAATGGCCGTCTATATTCCGGGATATGGGTTCGCAACCATTGAGGACGTAGGGGGCGGGGTTTCCGGCACTCATTGGGTTGACCTGGGCTACAGTGATGCCAGCTATGTCCCCTGGAGTGAAAATGTCACCGTCTATTTCTTGACCCCCGTTCCTCCCCCTGAAAATATTATGTGGGTTTTGGAGTAATGACACATGTTTTCGAGATGGTTCAAAATAGGATAGAAATTGGTGGACACTTTTCATCACGGGTAGACGCCCAATCGTATTGGGCACGCCTGTCATTAGACGCCAACGAGGTTGGCTCGCTACCCAGTGTGTAAAGTTAATTGTGAACCATCCCATGTTTTCACGTTTTATCCATTAAATTGTATAACGCCCCAACGTCCATTTGTCATCCAGTTCGGATCCGTTTTTTGAGCGCCGTTGACTTCAGCGGGGGATATACCGGCCGCAAGTTCGGCCTTAAGCGTGCGCAATGCCAATAGGGGAGCCGAAAAGTGCGCCAGTATTTCCGCCAGCGGTGTGGAGAAGGGCCAATGCAGGTCACCCAGAAGACGGCGATAATTGGCATCTCCTTTGCTGATCACTAAATCCGATTTTTCTAATTCTTGGCGGAGGTTGTGGGGGAGATCCCAAAAGGAACAGGGGGAGTTCCAGAAAAAATTAGGGACGAGTTCCAAACGTTTTTCCATGAGGTGTGCGTATATCCTTTCCCCCAGAATTTGAATTTGAGACTGGCCACTGTTCTTAAGCGCGTAAACCGTACGCCACACATCTGTAGGGACAGCGTCGGATACAAAGGTAGGGTGCGCCTTGACGTGCAATTTACCCGTTTCCACCAACCCGCCTGTGAGCAGGAAATCCGCCATCGCCAAATCGGCAACGAGCTCGAATCCAGCATTGTCGATCAGGAAATCCGCCCGGGACTGATTCCCGCTTAGGGTCATGAGATAATGAGCTGCGTCTTCTACATGATTGGCTAAAATATACTCTTGGGCTTCTTCTAGCGTAGCATGGGAGGGGTCCTGGTCGTCTCCGGCGGGCCAGAGGCTCAAATCAGCCTGGTTCCCCCATAAATTGATGGTCAGCGTCTGGGTAAGTTGGGGCAAGGTGGTCAATCCCCCCTCTTCCAACCAAGCGTTCAATTTTGCTGCGAGGGAATGGGTCCTATCCTGCGAAGCGCTTAATCCTCTCTGTTTTTGGCGGATAAACGGGTCCTGGCGGATTTTGAAGTAGCGCACGGCCTCCATAATTCGCCGATAGAAATAATGCTCAGCAAAGAACCAGGGCACTTCCAGCCAATTTTGGCCCACGTAGGGGGCGGTGTACGTCTCCCAGGCCTCTGTGTCTGGGGCGTAGACATCTTCGAGGGGCCGAATGGAGCTATGGGGGATTTCCTCGTGCAGAGTCTTCAGTGACTTTTCGATCGGGGGAGAAAATTTATTTTTGTGGATGACGTCGAGGGCGATATCCGGGAGGCGGTCAACGATGGTGCTGTGTGCCCAGGTGTTGGGCTCAGCGCCGAGGATGGGGGAGTGGAGGGGCATTAGTTTGGTAGTCATTAGTCTGGTAGTCGTTAGTCAGGTAGTCATTAGTCTGGTAGTCGTTAGTCTGGTAGTTGGGACAAGTGTTATGTGGTTAAAAAATAGAATTCGTTCCAGTATACCATTTAATTAAGAGGTGAAAGTCACCTTCGCTCTACGATGGGAACCAGGTGATATAATTTAGATAGATGAAGTTCTTTTTAGGCAATGGAGGTCAACATGAGCAAAAAGCTAAAGGAGGTTTCTCTCGCTTACGGGAGAACAGCAGAAATGAGTTTGCGCCAACGTTTGTTGGATCTTCTTGAAGTTGAAGAAAAAGCATCTCAAATGAGTTTCGAGGAGTTTTTGAATTCTGTTGATGAAGATACCCATGCCGAATGGGTGAATGGAGAGATGATTATGGCCGGCCCCGCAAGTAGGAGACATCAAGAGGTTGTTAAATTTTTAGTGGCTATACTGAATGTTTATGTTGAAGAACATACTCAGGGTGTAATCCTACCAGCCCCATTCTTGATGAGATTAGAAGACACAGCTCGAGAACCGGATTTGATTTTCCTGGCAGCGCAACACCAGGATCGCTTGCATGAAACGTATTTGGAAGGCCCAGCGGATTTGGTTGTTGAGATTATCTCCCCGGAAAGTTTTGGACGGGACCGTGGCGACAAATTTCATGAGTATGAGGAGGCCGGCATCCCCGAATATTGGCTGATCGATCCTATCCGTGAACGCGCCGAATTCTACCAAGTAGATGAACAGAACCGCTACCAGCTTGTCGCTCCCGATGAGGATGGGGTGTATCACGCGGCAGAACTGCCTGATTTTACCCTCCCCGTGGACTGGCTGTGGGACCCTCCTTCTATACTCCAAGCATTGAAATCTTTAGGGTTTATATAAATCTATGCCTGCTATTCCCCCTATCAACATTTCCGCTGTGATGCAAAAATATGGTTTGAAGCCCGAGAAAGCCTTGGGGCAAAATTTTTTAGTTGATGAAAAGGCCCTAGCGCGTATAGCCGAGGTGGCAGATGTCTCTTCTGAGGATACAGTCCTCGAGATTGGCGCGGGGTTGGGGCATCTGACCCGTTACCTGGCAGAGGAGGCCAAACGGGTGGTGGCAGTTGAGGTTGACGAGCGGCTTATCCCTCCCCTCCGAGAGGTGTTGACCTCCTGGGAGAACGTCAATATCGTCCAGGGTGACATCCTGAATCTCTCCCCCCAAGAACTTGATTTAGGGGATGATTATATTGTAGTGGGCAACATCCCCTACTACATCACCTCAGCCATCATCCGCCACCTGCTGGAGGCAAAGACAAAACCGCACCGCTTGATTCTTACCGTCCAATACGAGGTCGCCCAGCGGATTTGCGCCGTATCGGGTGATATGAGTGTCTTGGCTCTCAGCGTACAAATTTACGGAGAACCGTATCTCACCTCGCGTATTCCGACGGGAGCCTTCCACCCGCCCCCAAAAGTGGAATCGGCTTCGATACGCATAGACCTTTATCCATCCCCCATTGTTTCCCCAGAAAAATTGGACCTTTTCTTTAGGTTGGTCAAGGCGGGTTTCCAACACCGGCGAAAAACTTTGCGAAATTCGGTCTCGGCTGGCATGGGGTGGGAGAAAGACAGAACAGAGGCCTTATTAGAAGCTTCTGGAATTGACTCAAGGCGCAGAGCGCAGACCTTGAGCTTGCCGGAGTGGATTGGCGTTCTAAAACAATATGATAAAATGTAGGCCCAATTAACAAAAAAGAGGTTTTATATCATGATAGATCCCCGAATAAAAAAGTTAGCCAACTTATTGGTTAATTATTCCGTAGAAATTCAGCCTGGAGAATGGGTTCTGATACGCGGGAGTATGCTTGCCGAACCGCTCATCAGCGAGGTGTACCGCGCTGTTCTGGAAGCGGGTGGCCATCCAACCGTTAGGCTGGGCAGTGACGCCCTCAATAAAAACCGCTTTTTGTATTCCAGCGATGAACAATTAGCGTGGGTTTCTCCTCTGGAGGAGATGCTTATCAATAAAATAGATGCCTCGATTGGCATTGGCGCAACTGCGAACACTCGCTCTCTGACGAGCATTGACCCGGCCAAGCAGCAAATATCCCAGCGCGCCCGCCAAGAATTGATGGCTACTTATATGAAACGCTCTGCTGAAGGTGACCTAAAATGGGTCGGTACGCAATATCCCTGCCCGGCCTACGCCCAAGAAGCGGATATGAGCCTAGACGAGTATGCTGATTTTGTTTTCAGTACCACTTTTGTTGACCAAGACGACCCTATCCAGGCTTGGCAAAATATTCATGATAAGCAACAAGAGATAGTGGATTGGTTGAAAGGTAAAAAGGAAGTTGTTGTCAAAAGCCCCAACGCTGACCTAAGGCTCTCTATTGAAGGGCGTACATTTATCAACTCAGATGGAAAAAACAATATGCCCAGCGGGGAAGTGTTCACAGGCCCAGTGGAGGACTCCGCCAACGGGTGGGTGGAGTTTACTTATCCGGCCATTACGGGCGGTCGCGAGGTCGAAGGCGTGCGCCTCGAGTTCGAGGATGGGAAAGTAGTCCAAGCCAGCGCGGAAAAGAATGAAGAATATTTGATCTCCCAACTTGATACTGATGAAGGCTCTCGCTATTTAGGTGAGTTTGCGATTGGCACCAACTATGGGATCACGAAATTCACCAAGAGCATTCTCTTTGATGAGAAGATTGGCGGTTCTTTTCACATGGCAGTAGGGGCCGGATACCCAGAAACAGGGAGTAAAAATAAATCTAGCATCCATTGGGACTTTATTTGTGATATTCAAGAGGATAGCGAAATTCTTGTCGATGGAGAGTTGTTGTATAAGGACGGCCAATTTCAGATTTAAAGAAGATAAAAGGTAACTACTCACCCATTGTCATTTCGACGAGGAACGAGGAGAAATCTTTGCCATTTAATACAAGATTTCTCACTTCGTTCGAAATGACACCTGAGTAGTTATGATAAAAGAAGATAAGAGAAGGGACAAACCAGGTTTCTCAGAGGAACCTGGTTTGTCCCTTAAACTGTTTCTGCGATAGGAATGACAAAGTGGAACGTTGTCCCCTGGCCGTGTACGCTCTCGAACCAAATTTGGCCGCCTTGCATCTCTACCAGATTGCGGGTGATGTTCAATCCCAATCCTGTCCCTGGCG
>JAANWX010000110.1 GCA_018263575.1 Chloroflexota bacterium
TGGCGTAAGGTGTTTGGAGCCATCAAGTGGCTTAAGGAACAAAATTGAGAGCAAGCAGACTACGGGCTGGTTATTGGATAAAAAGATGGATATTGGTGACCCGGTCCAAATACTCCTTAATTGCCCCATCAAGTTCTGAGGGCTTGAAGCCAAAGGGGCCTAATCCAGCTCGGTAAACGACCTTTCCATCAACACCCACTAGATACAAGCGCGTCGGCCAGGCTGTAGCTTCTTGTCGGTTTTTCAAAGTCATGGCCTAGGGTAGATATAAGGATCAGGTGTATCTGTTGGCGAAGGAACAGAGGTGTCGGTGGGCGGAGGAAGAGGCGTATCTGTTGGGGGAGGAATGGGAGTATCGGTAGGCGGCGGAGGAATAGGGGTATCCGTTGGCGGGGGAGCCGTAGTCTTGGTCGGTGGGGGAGATGTTTTCGTCTTGGTAGGAGAAATGCTTGTTTTGGTGGGAATGGACGTTGACGTTGGGGTTGGACTCGGCGAGGGTGTATGTGTGGATGATGTTTGAGTCCCAGTCGGCGTGGGAGTGCTCGAGACGGTCAATGTAGGGCTCGTGGAGGTTGGGGTGTGCGAAGCGGTAACCTGGGCTGTTTGTGGGGTTGGTGTTGATGTTGGTGACCCTTCTCCTCCCGTTTGACCAGTGGGGGTCTGGCTGGCAGGTTTCGTTGCCGCATGCGTGTCGGTAGGAGCTGCACTGGGGCTGGTGACTGGGGACGAGGTCGGGACTGGCGTAGGGGCTTCATTTTCTCCGGGCAATTTTTCAACTCGGTAGTGAGGAAGGTCTTGACGCTGTTTTTCTAGTTGAAGGATATCCTCTCTGAGCGCGTCCCAGATGCTCATTTCCATAGGAGGAAGGACCACGACTTCCTCTTGACCATAGTCCGCGGCGGCTACCTGTCCCTCAGCGTAGACGATGCCCATCAGGGGATGAACGAAGACCAGCCACAACGCAAACCAGATAACGCCCAAACAGGCCGCTGTAGCCAAGATGATTATCGTGTACCAAGAAAAACGTCCTTTGCTTTTGTTCATTATGATAACAACGCTCGGCGTTCTTGAGGGGATTCTACTTGTAGCTTTTTAGCTCGGCTAGGCGGCAAGCCAAAGGCCGATATCAGGACGGGAATCACTTGTTGGTGGTTTTCAAAAGCCCGGTAGAGCCACTTGCGGATGAGATTGCCCTCAACGAGCAAAGCTTCGGCAATGACTTCAATTTCATAATCCGCGCAAAATAGATAACAAGCCAAAAAAGCATCCCAGGCGGGGTATAAGGTATCGGGGAAAACATCAAAACCAACGGGGACAGGATCAACGGGCCCCAAGACAGCGGAAACGGGTGTAGACTGAGATTTGCCCTTAAGTTCGAAGGTTCCCAAGGGTGTGAATGCCATTTCTATTTCCCCGGCCACAGAGTCGGCGCATAGGGAGGGCATAAGGATGGGTGTGCGGGGAAATTGGCGGGCTACTCCTTGTAAGCGGGCCGCCACGTTCACCGGGTCACCAATCACGGTATAGGTAAAGCGTTCTTTCGTGCCTATGTTCCCAGCTACAACCATGCCGGCGTTAAGGCCCACGCCAAAACGCAAACTCGGCCTTCCACTTCGAATGCGCTTGGCATTCAAAACAACCATCTCTTTCCAAATATCCCAGGCCGCTAAGGTGGCCTGGTAGAGGGAAACCTGTTGGGAACGGCTGACCGGCGCGCCAAACACGGCCAAGATACTGTCACCTCCAAAATAATTCACCACGCCCTGATATTCCTTCACAGCATGGCTGGTAATTGAAAAAAACTCGTTCAGCAAGGAAACAACTTCAATAGGGGGCATTTCTTCGCTCAGAGAACTAAAGCCACGCACATCGGTGAATAATATGGCCACCTGATGGCTCTCACCCCGCAGGGATACCCGCCGCTCCAAGACCGCCTCCCGAACCTCCTCGGAAACCATGCGGCCAAACATTTCGTTAATGAATTCTCGCTTGCGAAGCCCGACCACCATCTGATTGAAACCCTCGGTGAGAAAGCCAATTTCATCATCGGCCCAGGGTTCTACCTTGATTTTCAGATCACCACCCTGAACGTGCTGGAACGCCCTCACCAACTTGAAAACCGGCTTGGCGATCAAGTGGGCCACGACGACGCCCAACCCAACCTGGGCCAGGATGCCCACCCCAAACATAGGCAGCAACCGCCACAGGATGGGTTCTTGTGCCTTTCGGACAAGCTCTTCTCCCAAGACCACGCCCATAAACCAACCCGAAGGCTCTCCCCGCAAATACAACGTCCCCACGGCTTCTATGTAATCCTTTCCCGCCAGGGTCAGCTTCCGGGTGGGGAGAATGTTCCCCTGTTGGTTAACGTCCGCCAGAATCTCGGCCGGCAGGGCTTCCCCGCCCCCATCCCCCAGGGAAGAGGTCACCAGGTCTCCCTGAGGGTTATAAAGGTGAATGTGGGCAATGCTGGCGGTTTCCACGGCTACGGCCACGCGCTCGAGGGGCGTCCCCACCAGCAAAAGGCCCACCAAATCTTCTCCCTCCAAAAAAGGGCGCCCGGTATAAAGAATCTCCCCCTGGGAAGTATCTACAATTTCAATGAAAGTAGTGCCCTGTTCGTCGCTTGCCCCAGCCAGTAATTTTTGGACTATCGCCCATTGAGAATAATCAGGAAAAGCTTGATTGTTATATCCCAGGCCGGTCTCCAGGCGGTGCCAGGTCATCAAAGGTTGGGCCGTAGGGTCCAGAACTTCCACGTGGTAAGGGTTCTGATTCAGGATTTGAGGATATAGAAGATTGGTCAGCGTCTCAACATCGCCAGAGGCAACCGCCGCCGGGACGCCCTGGGTAAAATTCAAGGCCCGGAGCGTGGCCAAGTGCCCTTCCTCGATAGCGATCACACTTTCACTGGCCCGCACAGCGGCCCCAGATAACTGTCCCCGAAACTGCTCTTCCAGCGTGCTGCTAAAAGTCCGCCCTACCTGATAGGCGACCAACCCCACCAACAGCGTGGCCACGATCAAATAAGGGATGGTGATTTTGTATCGCAAAGGGAGAGATAAAAGGGTGCGCAGGAAGGATTTCTTTTTCTTCGTTTTCATAGTTTGCAGGATGGGGTAAGGGGATAATTGGCTTTATTATAACCAATTTTTTGCGGTTTGGTGAGATTTGGGGGGAGACCTGCGGTCGGTGGGTGGTGTTCGGTCGGGAGACCCGCACACATCGGGGATGGGGTGCCAGGGAGACCTGCACATATCTTGTGAAAACAAAAAAAGGCCGCGTCAAAGATGACGCGGCCCTTGCTATTTAAATTCAAGCCAGAATTAGGCTGAGACAGCCTGATGTTCCTTCTTTTGCCCCATAAACCACCCTTTGATTGTGTGAGTAAACTCATCCCATGAAGTAAGGGACCGAATGAGAGCTACCACCATCAGGACGCCACCGATAATGCCACCAGCGACCAATAGACCCTTTTTAACTTTGGCTTTCTTTTGGCGTTGTGCTATTTCCTCATCTAGCCGTTGGCGGAGGCTAAGCACAAAAGCTGGCCGGGGGGAGATGGGCTGGAGGACGGCTTCCAGCTTGGTTTCAATCTTCTTTAGGTCTTCGTTTAAATTGCGTTGTTTCTCTTGCATTATAAAATCCCTCCCAGAACGGGATAAGCTACAATGCCCAATGTGCCTGGGCCTAAGTTAGCCGCTATACCGGTCGATAATTCCTCCACAAAAAAATTCTTACAATTCAGTACTTTTTGAACTTTTTCTGAAAACTCGCTGGCCGCAAGGGCATCATGAGCGTGCATCACGGCTGCATTGATCGGTTGTTCTCCTATTCTTTCTTGTATTTCCTGGATAACATAGTCCAGAGATGCCCTCCGGGTACGAACTTTCGCTACAATGTCCAATAAACCTTCATTGAGAGCTACAATAGGCTTGACCCGCAACAAAGAAGCCGCCAGGGCTTGTATGAGTTGTACCCGTCCACTTTTCTGAGCAAAGGATAACGTGTCTAGGGCAAAAACAATAACGTTAGAGTCCCGGATCTCCTCTAGCCGCTTAAGGATTTCTTCCATAGCGCTGCCCTGGCGATACATGGCGCGGGCTTCACAAGCCATGTACCCCTGTGCGCCAGCCCCCGTTAGAGAGTCAAAGGGTATGACTTCGAAAGGCGCGTCTTCCAGCTCTGCGGCGGCCATTTGGGCGGAATTGTAGGTACCGGAAAGTTTGCTGGTAACATGAATAGAAAGGACAACATCACCCGGCTCAGCAATTTGGCGATAAAGCTTGATAAATTGCTGGGGCGTAGGCTGCGATGATTTAGGAATAGTGCCTTTTTCTTCAATCCAGGCATAGAAATCATCGATGGACATATCTACGCCTTCCAAATACAGCTCTTCGCCAAAGTGAACGTTGACGGGAATGACCTCAATTTCATAGTTTTCAATCCATTCCTGGGGCAGATCACCGGCACTATCTATGACGATTCGTAACATCTTACAATACTTCTCCTACTTAAACGCCGTACTCATCCCGCAAAGAGACCAAGGTACGATGATAAAGGGCTTTGATGGCACCCTCTGTACGCCCCATGATCTCGCCAATTTCTTGATTTGTTAAACCTTCCACAAACTTTAATATCACCACTTGTTGGCGGTCTTCCGCAAGTTCTCCTATGATATTTAGCAGAGCTTCTTCTTCTTCTGATTTCTGCAAATTTTCCTCAACGTGCTCCTGCGTAGCGGGGAGAGGAAAATCTTCGTCCAAGGGTGTCTGCTCAAGTTTGTCTTTATCCCGGTACCAATTCACAACCAAATTATGCGCAATCCGGTATAGCCAAGCGGAGAAAGGATAACCTCGGTCTTCGTACGTATCCACGTTCTGCAAAGCTTTGATAAAAACTTGCGAGGTCAGGTCTTCCGCTTTGGCTTGGCTGCTCGTTTTATAGTATAGGTAGCTATAAATCTTTTCCACGTATTTTTCATAGAGCAAGCCAAAAGCGGCTGAGTCGCCATTCGAGGAACGGGCTACAAGCTCACTCTCTGGAAGAGAATTACTATCACTATTCATAACACACAATTACCAATAAAGTTACTAAACTCGTAACTACTCAGGTGTCATTTCGAACGGAGTGAGAAATCTTTCGCTCATAGAGGTGAATCGCTGGTTGAAACAAAGATTTCTCCTCGTTATTCGGCGAAAGCCACGCCGAAACCTCGTCGAAATGACATGGGTGAGTAGTTACCTAAACTCAAAGCTTTCCGCGAATTTAAGCTCATTAAGGGTAACTTCTCAATATTACGGGGAAATGTAGGTCGAAATGGTGATTTCGGTGCAAAGTTCCACTTTGCCTAGGCGATTTACCAAATCGCCCTACATCAGCCCCCTATTTTTTGAGAAGATACCATTAAGCGAATAAAAATCCATGGAATTTTGCGGCCAAGATTTCTGCACCTGACTATTATACTACAATCTAGAGTTATTATTTTCCACAAGCCACTGACGGGAGCACAAAAAGATTGTTGGTGAAAATCGGGCCAAACCCTAAAGGTCTTCAGGGCAGAGACCTTTAGGGTTTTTCATGTAAATCATTATAATCCCATTAAAATGCTCCTCAGACCACTGGACTAGACATCGATTTATGTTAGAATAATCTCACTCGGGGATGATCGGCTTCGACGAGAGAGGCTGACCCCGGACGGCGAGTCGAGAGGCACCGATCTCGTAAAATCAGTGCAAAACCTTAAGTGCCGAACGCACTGACTATGCTGCTATGCCCCTCGCTGCATAAGCTAGGGTAAAGCAGACGATCATCTACGGATGATCTCGTCCACCTTCTCCTAACTCCTGCTGGAGGAGAGCTGGGCGACAGAAAGCGGGAGTGCTGCTCGGAGACACCGCTAACCGGGTAAAAGAGGGGCTTTCGGGTCCCAGCGGTTTGACAAGGGTGCGCTTTGGGCAGGTGTAGCCCTTTTGTTGAAAAGAAACACTTGCCTACGCTCGTAGAAGTCCGCGCGGTTGAATCTTTCGGACGCGGGTTCGATTCCCGCCATCTCCACCTTTTCTCGAAACCCACGTGCTACGGCGCGTGGGTTTTTGATGGTAAAATCATCCCCGCACACATTCCCATCCGACTCGCCACCTGCATACCCGCACATCTGCACACTTGCAACTTCCCCAGGAGTTCCCATTATGACCAACACCTACAACGTCATCGTCATCGGCGCAGGGCCGGGCGGCTATGTAGCCGCTATTCGCGCTTCCCAACTTGGCCTTAAAACAGCCATCATCGATAAAGAGTGGTTGGGCGGTGTGTGCCTCAACGTGGGGTGTATCCCCTCCAAATCGCTTCTCAAGAACGCCGATGTGGCTCATACCTTGCGCAAAAGAGGGCGGGAGTTCGGCTTCTCGTTTGAGAATTTGACCCTGGATTATGGAAAAGCGGTCAAGCGCAGCCGCAGAGTATCCCAACGCTTGACCAAGGGCGTGAGCTTTCTAATGGATAAGAACGCTATTGACGTTCATATGGGTACGGCTCAGTTGGAAGATTCGAAAACCATCCTCGTCACAGATGAAGATGGCGAAAAACAACGCCTGAAGGGAGAGAATATCATCATTGCCACCGGCGCACGACCCATAACCATCCCCGGCCTGGAGGCAGATGGCGAAAAAATACTCACCTACCATGAGGCTATCCTCCAAGAGAAACTCCCCCAATCCGTGGTTATCATCGGGTCGGGAGCCATCGGCGTGGAATTCGCCACCATCTGGAGCGCATATGGCGTGGATGTGACCATTGTGGAAATGCTCCCCCGCCTGGTTCCGCTAGAGGACGCTGACATCAGCGCGGAACTCAAAAAGAATTTCCGAAGACGGAAAATAAACACCCTGACCTCCCACCGCGTAGAAGACGTCCAAAAAACAGATCATGGCGTCCAAGTCCGTGTTTCTAGTAAAAGGGGAGAGAAGATCATCGAGGCCGAACAAACCCTAATGGCGATCGGATTCCGCCCTAACACGCAGGGACTGGGGCTGGAAGAAGCGGGGGTCAAGCTCACTGAGCAGGGAGCGATTGCCATTGACGAAAAGATGGCCACCAACCTCCCCGGCGTGTGGGCCATAGGAGACGTGACCGCTAAACTCATGCTCGCCCACGTGGCGTCAGCGCAGGGATTAATATGCGCCGAAACCATAGCTGGGTTAGAGACAACGCCCCTGGACTACCAAGCCATGCCCCGCGCCACCTATTGCCACCCGCAGATCGCATCCTTCGGGCTGACAGCGGCCCAAGCCAAAGAGAAGGGGATCAACGTGAAAGAAAGCCAATTCCCCTTCCGGGCCAACGGGAAGGCGCTTGGGTTGGGAGAGAGCGATGGTTGGGTAAAGATTCTCACCGCACCGGAAAACGGCAAAATCCTGGGCGCCCACATGGTCGGGCCAGAGGTGACCGAACTTCTCCCGGAGTTGACTCTTGCCCACCAGCTTCAAGCTGACCCCTCGGAAATCGCCCGCAACGTCCACGCCCATCCCACGCTAAGCGAGGTAATTATGGAAGCCGCCCATGAGGCCACCGGGCACGCTATCCATAAATAATCATGACTATACGCAAATCCTCTTCCTTAAAATCCTCCCTGAAAGAGCTAGACCGCACCATTATTGTCTTGGCATTTGCCCGTTTTGCCGACGCCCTGGGCAACAGCATTCTCATCATTCTCCTCCCGCTTTACATAGCCTCTTCCCCTCCGCCGAACTCCACCTGGTCAGATGCTGCCTTGGTAAGCGTGGTTGTTGCCGCTTACGGCCTGATCAACATTATCCTCCAACCCATCTTTGGCACCGTGATCGACCGCATACGCTTCCGTAAACCGTTGATCATGATTGGCTTGGTGATCATGGCGGGGGGAACACTGGCCTTTTCTTTTGCCGAGAGTTATACCAGCCTGCTCGTTATCCGCCTTGTGCAGGGAATTGGTGTTTCGTTGACCGTTCCCGCATCACTGACCCTTATCAGCAGCGCCACCGTGCGAGAATCGCGAGGGCAAGCCATGGGGTTTTATAGCACGCTCCGCCTGGTCGGGTTTGCGCTTGGGCCGCTTGTGGGGGGATATTTGCACGTTAACTTCGGCTTCAATGTCTCTTTTTACGTAGGCGCTGGAACTATTTTCCTCGGGCTAATCATGGTTCAGATTTGGGTAAAAGAGACGCCTAACCATGTGGCGGATTCAACGGAATCACGTTCCTCGTTTTTCGACCGTGATATCTGGAACGTGAGCATTCTCAGCCTGGGAGCGGCCATGTTCGTGATGGCCTGCGCCTATTCTATGATGGGAACGCTAGAAAACGAGTTCAACGCCCGGCTTCAACAAACGGCGCTAGGCTTTGGGATTGCTTCCAGTGCGCTAACCTTCAGCCGCCTCTTAGTGCAAACACCATTAGGGCAGCTTTCTGATAGGATTGGCAGGAAACCACTCATTATCGCAGGGTTAATTCTGATGGCGCCGGCGACAGTTTTGCTTGGCCTGGCTGGGACAACGCTGCACCTCACCGGGGCACGGATGCTTCAAGGGGTGACCTCGGCGGCCATCGCCGCCCCAGCTTTGGCCATGGTGGGAGATTTGTCCACCGAGAACAACGCGGGACGACAAATGAGTATCGCTACCACAGGTTTCTTTTTAGGCATTGCTATTGGACCCCTTATCGCTGGATACTTTAGCAGCTACTTCTTCGAACTTCCCTTTTTCCTGGTTGGCTTTTTGCTTTTACTAGGTGCCATGCTTGTCTATTGGAAAGTGCCCAGGATAGAAAACAGTCTAGCATGAATCATGTGAATATCTCACTTGCAACGATAAAAAGTATGCTATAATAAAAAACAATATGAAAACAGAACAAGCCCCCCCAATAAAAGAAATTCCAGTAACAGAAGAGGAAATCCAAACTGACGAGAAAAACGTTTGGGCAAAGATTGGCATTATCGTTGGCGTGGTGATAATTCTAGCTTTGTTAATTGGCAGCATTATCTTCTTGCTCACAACCCAACCTAGCACAACGGCCAAAGTCAGAGATGTCTTCATTATTTTCATGGCGCTAGAATTTCTGGTAATAGGAATGGCATTGATAATCCTGATAGTCCAAGTAGCGAAGCTCATCAACTTATTACAAAATGAGGTCAAGCCTATCCTGGCTTCCACCAATGAAACCGCCAACATGCTGCGCGGCACCACGCAATTTTTAAGCGACCATGTAGTTGAGCCTGTTATCAAGCTCAACGAATATTTAGCGAGCCTTAAAAGCCTTCGTAAGATATTCCGGTCGTAAGATTTCAATACCCCGGGAGAAACCGGGTTTCTCCATAGAGAATCTTTAGTCACATGAGGAGTGTGAAATATGTCTAACAACAATGATAGTTTTGGAGCATTTTTTTCAGGTGTTATCATCGGTGGTTTTGTAGGAGCAGTGACAGCTTTGTTACTGGCGCCTCAATCAGGGGAAGAAACCCGAGAAGTGATAAAAGTTAAAAGCACTGAAATCCGCGATAAAGCCCGCGAATCCTCAGAAGACCTACGCATCAAACTGGAAAAACTTTCCCAGGACGCTCAGGCTCTCGCTACCGATCTTTCACAACAAGCCCAAGAACGCTCCCAAAAGTTCCAACAGCAAGGGCAATTGATCCTCGAAGAACAAAAGGCTCGCCTCCAACAGGCCTCTCAAAAATTCAAAAAATTAGAAGAGCTGGAAGAGGAAGAACTAGAGATTGAGGAAGAGGCCGCGGCGGAAAGTGCTGAAGAAGAAGCCTAATTAGCCTTTAGGGGTGCAGGCTTGCCAAAAGAGTCCCCGGTACTCCCCATAAGCGGTAGTGCCGGGGGCTTTGGCGTGTTTGGGGAGGTTGGGGGTGGATGTTGAAACAGGATGATCAACAATGGAAAATTGGCCAGAAAATAAACTTGAGAGGCATGGAAAACGAACCTACTGGAAGTTATTACTACATGGGACGCTGTCTGTAAGCAAGGTACTGTTAACGAATCTCAACGACTTGAAACGCCTCAGACAACCTCAGGCCTCCGAGGAACGTTATACGCGACCACCCAGGCGGTATGATATCCCGGTTTATGATGAGGGAATGACATATTGCCGGTCTGAGGAACGCTACCTACGTCCGACCCGCTATTGCAACTCACGAGCGCCAGAAGTAATTGCTTTGGCCCACTCTTTGGGAGCTTACCAGAAGTCTGACCACGAGTTTGCCAAAGCCGCCTTCGAATTCGCCAAAGAGAAAATGACCTTGGAAATCCATCCCATTGTCAGTGTGGAGGAAACCTTGGAACGAGGTGCGGGAACCTGTTTTCAGCTCATTTCGGTATTCATAGCTCTGTGCCGCGCAGCAGGCATCCCGGCCCGTTATAAAATATTTCCAACCCAGATGATCCAAACTTGGCTGGAGTCCACCATTAATGTTGATCCGCTGCTAAAAAAGTGGTACGAATCCTTGGGCTATTTTTTGCTAGAAGGAGAGGGGGAAGCTTTGGTAGATTCCGGGAACGGCCCGCAATGGCAAGTGGCTCACGTGGGACCTACCACCGAGCGGCAGGCGGCTGGGGGGATTCCCATCACCCGCTTCGGGGAAGATTCCCTAGGGGTGTGGTTTCATGCCCAGCAGGGAACGATCATGCGCTTGGAAGCTCTCCCCAGGGGTTTAGCGGGCGGCTCCCGTCTTCTACACAAAATATCTCCCGGTTCTATGGAACGGGTAAATGTCAGCGTTCAAAAACAAATTCAAGAGGGTAGAAAGATTATCCAAGAAGCAGGTGGTGTGCGCGCCTATGATGCCCAAGCCAGGTAGCCGGGGTTTACGCCTCGTGGAAGCGAGATTTAGAAATCTCGGCTACATGTTCCCTATCTTTTTGAGAAGATACTCTCGCCTATTTAAAGAGCAGGATAGCTTATGGATAAAACACATTACGCCAGAGCCTTATTCGATTTTAAAGAAGCCCGTCGAAAGGCCGCTTTCCAGGAATTAATTGCTCGTCTAACAGGGAAGAGCAAAGAATTAGAGCTGCTCTCTTATGAAGAAGTTAGGCAAAAACTACGGGCGGTAGGGAGCAGCCGCGAGCACCTTGAATCTATTCCTTTGGATGCCATTGTGGGAAGTGTAGGTCGTTACCAAGATTTTACGCGGGATTTTTTACCTCGAGAAAGCATTAATAAAGAACGCTGGGCCAGGGTTATGTCTGAGGCCACAGGATTGACGGGTCTTCCCCCCATTGACGTTTACCAGATTGGAGAAGCTTATTTTGTCCTGGACGGTAATCATCGGGTTTCGGTTGCCCGCCAAATGGGAAACGAGACCATTGAGGCCTATGTCACCAAAATCAAAACCGCTGTCCCCCTTACACCAGAAACAACGCCCGACGATTTAATTATCAAGGCAGAGTACGCCCACTTTCTGGAAGAGACCAAACTTTCCCAGTTACGCCCCGAAGCCGACCTCACCGCGACCAGGGCGGGTGCTTATCCTATCTTATTGGAACACATTGAGGTACACCGCTATTTTATGGGCTTAGAGCGAGAGGCCCCTATCCCTTATGAGGAGGCGGTAGTTCACTGGTATGATGAAGTTTATCTCCCCGTAGTAAAGATCATCCGCGAACGGGGGATTTTATGGGGTTTCCCTGATCGCACCGAAACCGACCTATATTTATGGTTGGCAAATCATCAAGCCGGGTTAAAGGAAAAATTGGGTTGGGAAGTAGATGCCGAAAAAGCAGCCGTAGATTTGGCTTCCAGCCAGGGACGGTTGAGAGATAGATTCGCGAAAAGGGTGATGAATAAAATCCTGGAGATTATCACACCGGAGACTTTCGAGGACGGACCTCCTCCGGGGGAGTGGCGCAAGGTGCGGGGGCAGTCGCCCAAAGGGAAAGAAAGCCACCTTTTTGAAGATATTTTGGTAGCTATCGACCAAAGCGAAAATGGCTGGCACGCCCTTGACCAAGCGCTCATGATCGCCAAGCGCGAAGATAGCGCAGTGCACGGGTTGCATATTTATCCCACTGAGAAAGATATGGAAGAGGATGTTGACTCCGAAGCGGCCTCCAGCACCGCCCTCGCCTTAGGGGCGGAATTCACCAGGCGTTACCAAGCTGTTGGCAACGAGCAAAGCGAGCTCTCAATAGCTATTGGCAAAGTACAGGAAGTAATTATTGAACGCGCCCGCTTTACTGACCTGGTGGTGTTACCCTTGAATAATCCCCCCGGAGAAAAACCAACCGAGCGGCTGGCATCTGGCTTACGGAAAATCATTCAACGCTGCCCACGGCCCTTGCTTTTTGTTCCTGGTCCAGCTAGGCCTCTAAACCGCGCCATCCTGGCTTATGATGGAAGCCCAAAATCACGTGAGGCCCTCTATATTGGGGCTTATCTGTCTTGTAGATGTGATACCTCACTCACGATTTTGACCAGCAGTCAGGGGATTATCTCTACGAAGGGCACGCTTCGAGAAGCCCGAGCCTATTTTGAGGATCAGTTAGGTATCCAAGTAAACTATGAAGAAACTGGCCTGCCTATTGCAGATGAAATAAGGGAGCAAGCCCAAGGTGAAGATCTTGACTTGATTTTAATGGGTGGTTATAGCGCGGCTCCCATGGTGGAGGTTGTCCTTGGCAGCGCGGTTGACCAGGTGCTCAGAGAGGTTCGTTTGCCAGTTTTGATTTGTAGATAGAAGGGCGGTACAATGGCTTAAGGCCGCCAAGCCGGGTCAAAGTCATAACTGGGATCAGTGGTCACCCGCTGGAGTTCTCCCCCTTCCACAGGCAAGAGATAAATATCATGGTTGGTATCGGCAGTTGGCCAACTCTCGAAGACATACCACCTCCCATCTGGGGAATAACTCCCTTCTTGCAAGGGAGCGAAGTTCTGGTAAATTTTCACTTCTTCGGGCTGACCGGCTTCTGAGTATTGAGTGCGGATTAAGGTCTGCAAGCCATCTAAGCGCTGGGTGAAGAGAATTGTCTCCCCATCTGGTGACCAGGCCGGGTCGGTGTTCACCAAGTCCCGACTAGCGGTGAAACGTTGGGGAAATGCTCCATCCGCAAACATCACCCACACCTGGCTAGGTCCTTTCCGGGTACTGATGAAAGCAATTCTTTCTCCATCCGCAGACCAAGCAGGATCAAAATCCAACTGATCCCCATCGCTAATCCTTTCTATCTCTCCCGTCTCCAAACTAAGCGTATATATCTGTCGATAATTAAATGTCAGGTATCCAGTGAAGGCTATTTTCTCGCCGTCCGGTGACCAGGCTGGATCATACTCTCCTTCCCCTTCTTCCAAGGTGGGGAGCGCCTCCAATCCGGTCCCATCTACGTTGATCACAAAGAGATGCGTATCCGAATAATGCCGGGAATTCTCCTCACAAGGAGAAATGAAAACCAGTTTTTCTCCATCCGGCGACCAAGAAGGTTGGCAAGCGCCGTCTTCCATGTTCGTGATCATGGTTGGATCATCTCCCTCAGTGTTTGTGATCCAAATTTGGGGAGTCTCGCTCCGGAGGGAAACAAAAGCTATTTGCCCCTTTCCGCCTCCTCTGGGGGTGATGGTTGGGGTAGGCGTTCGTGTAGGCGTATGGGTAAGGGTTGGCGTCGCCGTAAGCGTGGGGCTAGGCGTTATTGTAGGGGTAACAGTGGGAGATGGCGTTAGTGTAAAAGTGGCAGTAGGCAGTCTTGTCGTCGTGGGAGAAGCCATGAGGGGTACGTCTTCCTCGGTCGCAGCAAGGGTTGCCCCAGGCTCAGGCACAGGAGTCGCTTCAGGCAAAGCTCCAATCAGGCCCAATAAACGAGCTGGCAAGGAGGGGTCTAATAAATATACTATGGCAACCCCTAATAAAACTAAAACCCCAAACAACCGCAAAAAGGTACCCCAGCAGCCACGGCCATCGCCCTCTTGGTTAGAATCGCCCTCTTCATCACCCCCAAAAGAAAATGGGACACTAGAGGAAGCAGGTATTCCACCTATCACCTCATCTTCCGAGAACTGAGAACGTTCATAAGCTGCTTCCGAGTCCTCGGGCTCTTTCCTAGAAGAAAATATTGATTTCTGCTTCGCTAAACCTTTGCCCTGAGCCTTAAGAAGTTCGTTCTTGAACTCTGTCGCACTCTGAAAACGATCTTCGGAATAGATGGCAAGCGCTTTTTCTACAGCAGAAGCCCCTTGGCGAGAAACTTTTGGATTCCGATCCCGAATAGGGGTCAATTCAGCCTGTCCCATGGTTTGTGCTAAGCCATCTTCTGGGGTGACACCCGTCAAAGCCGCATAAAGTGTGGCTCCCAAGGCGTAGATATCTGAGCGATGATCGGTTCGCGCCGCGCCATATTGTTCAGGTGGTGATTACCCAGGAGTCATCGCCCTGGCCCCGGTTGTGGTGGCTTTGTCTCCGCGGATGATCTTAGCGAGGCCAAAATCTACCAGGTAAATATCCCCTTTTGGAGTAATGCGTACATTTCCTGGTTTTATATCACGGTGCAAGACAACAGGGTCCTGGGAATGCAAGTAGGCTAAGGCATCACAAAGAGCAATCCCAATGGCAACCACATCAGGCTCAGGGATACGGTCTTCACGCTCCATCCACTCCCGGAGGTCTTCGCCTTCAATATAATCCATGATAAGGTACTGGCCCTGCCCCTTGATGACAAAATGATTCGAAACACGAGGGAGATTAGGGTGCCGGAGATTGGCCAGGATCACCGCCTCCAAGCGGAATTGGCGCGCGTACTCCTCGGTGGTAAATAAATTCTCTTTGACGACAACCTCCATACCCAAGTTATCGTCCACAGCCCGGTAGATGGACCCCATCCCGCCCTGACCAAGAATTTCCAGTATCCGGTATCGGTTTTGAAGGAGCGTGCCTTGTTCGAGCGCCATAAGAAAATTAAATATCCAAGTTTCGCACTTCGTTAGCGTGCGTCTGGATAAACCGGCGACGCGGGGGAACAGAAGAGCCCATCAACATATCAAAGGTGCGATCCGCAGCAGCCGCATCTTCAATGGTAACTTGCAACAAGGTCCGTTCCTCAGGATCCATGGTTGTTTGCCATAATTGTTCCGGATTCATCTCTCCTAAACCCTTATAACGCTGAAGGGGGGCTTTGTTAAGCGTTAACCCCAACTTTTTGATCAAAGCCGTCTTTTCAGCCTCCGTATATACATAATGTAATTTACTACGGTAAGAGAGGCGGTAAAGGGGCGGCTGAGCTATGTAAAGATTCCCAGAATCAATCAGCGGTTGCATATAACGGAAGAAAAAGGTCAACAACAAAGTGCGAATATGAGCGCCATCCACATCGGCATCAGTCATAATAATCACTCGCCCATACCGCAAACCTTCAATATCAAAGCTATCGCCAATTCCCACGCCCAGGGCAGAAATCAGGGCCTTAACCTCTTTATTAGCCAAGATGCGATTCAGGCGCGCACGCTCAGTATTGAGGATTTTCCCCCGGAGGGGCAAGATGGCCTGGAAGTGACGGTCGCGGCCCTGTTTGGCACTTCCACCGGCCGAATCACCCTCTACGATATATAACTCTGTTTCTTCCGGATTACGCGAAGAGCAATCGGCCAACTTGCCGGGCAAGGTCAAACTCTCCAAGGCTGATTTGCGAATCACTAGATCACGTGCCTTGCGAGCGGCCTGACGAGCTCGGGCTGAGGTAAGGCATTTTTTAACAATGGCTTTGGCGGCCGAGGGATGTTTTTCCAAGAAAATATCAAATCCCTCTCCAACCACCTGCTGAGCGTAGGATTTAACTTCAGCATTCATCAATTTTACCTTCGTTTGGCTTTCAAACTGGGGATCAGGATGCTTGATGCTGATAATGGCCGTCAAACCTTCTCGAGTATCATTCCCGGAAAAATTAGGATCGGATTCTTTGAGTAATTTCTTTTTCCGAGCATGGCTATTGATGGTGCGGGTCACAGCGGCCCGCAATCCAGTCAGGTGTGTGCCGCCATCTATGGTGTTAATGGTATTCGCAAAAGCATACACAGATTCCGCGTAAGCATCTGTATATTGGAAAGCGGCATCGATCACCGTGCCTTCTATCTCTTTTTCGACATGGATCACGGGGTGCAATTTTTTACGGTTGCGGTTCAAGTAGCGCACAAACGAAGTAATACCGCCTTCGAAATAGAAGTTCATCTCTTGATCGTCACGTTCATCTATGAATTTGAGCTTTACTCCCCGGGTCACAAAGGCCATTTCCCGGAAACGCTGCACCAGAGTCTTGAAGCGATAGGAAAAATCTCCCGTGAAAATGGTCTTGTCGTACATGAATGTTTGTGTGGTTCCTGTTTTCTTTTTCGAGACCTTACCCACTACCTGCAACTTAGTGACCGGCATGCCTCGTTCATAGCGCTGGAAATACTCTTTTCCATTTCGCCAAACACGGATCTCGAACCATTCAGAGAGAGCGTTTACGGCTGAAAGTCCCACACCGTGCAGGCCACCGGATACTTTATATCCCCCGCCTCCAAACTTACCGCCGGCGTGGAGCATCGTCATCACCAGCTCCAGGGCCGGTTTCTTCTTTTCGGGATGAATGTCTGTGGGGATACCACGCCCATTATCTGTTACCGTCACACTCTCATCGGGGTGAATAATGATCTCGATCTGGTCACAATAATCAGCCAGGGCTTCGTCAATCGAGTTGTCCACGACCTCATAAATCAAGTGGTGAAGGGCATTGATATCAGTGCCGCCAACGTACATACCTGGGCGACGACGAACAGCCTCAAGCCCTTCCAGAACCTGAATATCTTTTGCTTCATAGGATAATAAATCTCTATTAGTAGCCACAAAACCTCCAATTATTATTTATCTTGTATGATGTATCCTCTCAATACTTTGGGGGAATGTAGGTCGAAATGGTATTTCGGTGCAAAGTTGCTCTTTGCCTAAGCGATTTACCAAATCGCCCTACATCAGTCCCTTGTTTTTTGAGAAGATACTGTATGATCGTAAAATGGGAGCAAGATTTTCCCAGATTATTGAGATGATGTTTCTTTTTCTTCTAAATACGCTTCTCGCAAACTGAGCATTTCCTGCGCCCAGTGAGTCATGTCATTATAATATACGAAACTAGCGGCCAAAGCCCCAGTGCTAACAAAAGCATGTCCAAAAATACTAATCAACATAAGCCAAGAATCTTCGGGGGGGATTTGCCACAAAAAATTCAACCCCTGAACGAGAAGAACCATGAGCAAGATGAAGAAACTTGTTTTCAAAAAAGTCACGGCAGTGAGTTTGGCACCCTCTATCAGTGAGGGCCAGGCTTTGTCCCTATTCACAAATATGCCATGCGCTGAAAAAAACAAAGGGATGAACAACCAACTGACAACGGCTCCATAGACCAAAACCGCCATCTGGCCAATGGGCATACTGAATAAAGCCACGCCACCGAGTATACAAGTTCCAAAAACGGCTACGCCTATGAAAAGAGCTGCCCACATCAAGGTCAGCAAGAGAGACTGTCCACTCACCCACATCCAATTATCAAATAGTTTTCTCCAACGCACCTCATCATTAAGGGCAGCTTGGGCCACGCTAGAGAAATACAAACCACCCAATATCACACCCATTATGGTCAATACAACCCCTGCTAAAACGGCCACTCCTAACGAAGGAAATTCAATAAAAGTGGGCGCTCCCAAGGGAGTCTTCACTGGCAAAAGCGAACTCATAAAGCTAAACACGCCAACCGGATAAGAGCGAAGGGCAATTAAAACATTAAAGCGCTCCGCTATTAATTGCCATATTTCCTGGCTGACCTCCATCACCTCTTCGTATTCAGGGTTTGATAAGGACTGTAAAGAGGTGATCTCTGCAACAAATTGCTCAATATAATGCTTGATACGAAGGTGCGGCGCAAACCAGAATAATAAGTCTACTCCAAATGGAAAGAGCACTAAACCAACGTGTCGAGTGATAGAATCAAAGCCCGTTCGCACGGCATCTAACACTTTAGGCGGTGTGGGTAGTTGATTTTCTTTAATATCCATACGAACATATATTTTACCATAGGGATTGGTAGATTAGTAGGTTATGTGTTCACTCATATGATACAATTCATCCTCAAATCATATCCTCTCAAGCCTAGAACCAACAAAGGAAAACACCATGCCCCCACCCATTGACCTACTCCTTACCAACGCCATCGTCCTCACCATGGACAAAGATTTTACGCAACACGAAAAGGGCGCTGTCGCCATAAAAGATGACAGCATCCTAGCCGTGGGAACCACGAAGGAACTCCAAGGGAAATACCAAGCAAATAACACCCTAGACTGCGGCGGGAAAGTCCTCATGCCGGGATTGGTCAACGCTCACACACACGTGCCCATGAACCTTCTCCGCGGGTTGGCCGATGACCTGCGCCTGGACGTTTGGCTACTGGGCTATATGATGCCCGTAGAACGCGAATTCGTAAATCAGGACTTCGTCTGGTTAGGAACATCCCTGGCCTGTGCCGAACTCATCCGCTCTGGCGTGACCAGTTTCGCAGACATGTACTACTACGAAGACCAGGTAGCGGGGGCCGCAGCCGAGGCTGGATTGCGAGCCGTAGTTGGCCAAACTGTCCTCAAATACCCCAGCCCAGACGCCGCCACCTACGAAGACGCCTTGTCCGCCGCCAAAGACCTGATCACAAAATGGAAAGGCCATCCCCTTATCACGCCAGCCGTGGCCCCGCATGCCCACTACACAGCCACTGAAGACATCCTCGCCGCCACCGTAGAACTAGCCATAGAATATGACGTTCCCCTCCATACACACATCGCCGAAACTTCCCAAGAAGTGGAAGACTCATTCGATGAGCACGGCATGCCCGTTGTCCCTTTCGTAAAAAAACATGGCCTGTTAAAACCCAAAACCATCGCCGCTCACTGCGTACATATTGACGAAGGAGAAATGCAGACCCTGAAGAAATATGGCGCAGGCGTAGCTCATAACCCCACCTCTAACCTGAAACTAGCCTCGGGCATCGCGCCTATCGCTACCATGCTGGAAAACGGCCTCAACGTGGGCATCGGCACTGACGGAGCTTCCTCCAATAACGACCTGGACATGTTCGAGGAATTGCGCCTGACAGCCCTCCTGGGCAAGGGTAGCACGGGGGATCCCACCACCATCCCCGCGAAAACCGCTCTAACCATGGCCACCCGGTTGGGGGCGAATGCCATCCATCTGGGAGATGTGACCGGATCGCTGGAACCGGGAAAACGGGCCGATTTGATACTCGTTGACATATCCCCCCTCCACAATTCCCCCCGCTTCCACAACGCCCCAGACAGCGTTTATACACAAATAGTGTATGCCTCGAAGTCCACAGACGTCAGCGATGTGATGGTCAACGGCCAATGGTTAATGCGTGAAAAAGAACTCCTCACCATCGACGAAAAGGAACTCCTCCCCCAGGCTCAGGACTACGCCCAAAGCATTGACGCATTCCTCATCAAACGCGAAGAATCGGTATTCTCGAAACTGATCGCCATTGGAGGCGCGGTTGAGCAAGAAAGCTACGAAGTTCAGGTCAAGGTGAGGGTTCCCGCTGTTGAACCCATCCTCAAAATCATCCCGGAGAAACTCGAGATCCTATATCACCGCCATTACCACGAGTACGATACATACTTCAAGTTCGAGGAAGCAGACACAGGTTGGCTGCGCTACCGGGAAGATGAATACATAGACGAAAAAGGTGAAATCAACAATGTCCGGTACCGCCTCACCCTGATCGGCCCCTCGCGGGAAGATCGCTTCCCAGGGGATGTGCTCCTCTCCCGCAGCCGTTTCCTGGCCCCGGCCGTTCACAGCCTCCGCTTCTACCGGGAATACTTTAAACCCACCGGGGAGACGTTTATAGAAAAAGACCGCCTACGCTGGCGCGTCCTCTTCAGGAATACCGCTTTTTATATCAACATAGATAGCATTGACCAACCCGATTTAGGCACATTCCTAGAAATTAAAAGCCGCACCTGGAGCCTGGAAGACGCGAAACA
This sequence comes from Chloroflexota bacterium, assembly GCA_018263575.1. Taxonomy (GTDB): domain Bacteria; phylum Chloroflexota; class Anaerolineae; order Anaerolineales; family UBA11858; genus B10-G9. The sequence goes on from JAANWX010000110.1 coordinate 20,043, forward strand.
TAAAGCTAGTATGGCCGATGATTTGTTACAAGTTTTAGGAATTTCTGCCGATGAAAAGAAGTCTCAAGATTACGTAAAAGTCGTCAAGGAAAACGTCTAAGCATGAAAATAGCTGTCCTGTCCGATATTCACGGCAATTTTCAGGCTTTGCAAAAGGTAATGGAGCACATAGAAGGTTGGCATCCTGACGCAGTCTTCGTGGCGGGGGATACCATCAACCGGGGACCTCGTTCAGGAGATTGCCTGCAACTTGTGCTCCAAAAACAACACAGGGAGGGGTGGCATATAATTCGGGGTAACCACGAAGATTACGTGCTCGAGTTTGACGGCCCCCAAGCCCCAAGCCATGGCCCTCGTTCTGAAATCCTCCAATACGTGCGCTGGAATTACCAAAACCTCACCACCGACGAAATCGCGACCATAAACTCCTTCCCCTACCAAATTGAACAAACCTTACCCAACGGGCAAACCATCCGCGCCGTGCACGCTTCCATGCAGGGGATCCGCAAAGGTATCTACCCCACCACATCGCAGGAATCCTTGGCCCCAAAAATAGCCCCTCCCCCCCATCTCCTCATGGTGGGACACACCCATTACCCCCTCCTTCGCACCTTGGGCGAGACGCTGATTGTCAACGCCGGCTCGGTGGGACTACCCTTTGACGGGGATTCACGCCCCAGCTATGCTCAAATCCGATGGAGCAACGATGCGTGGGAAGCAAACCTCATCCGCGTGGACTATGACCACGAAGCAGCCATCCAGGATTTTCAGAAAACCAAGTTCCGCTCCGAAGGCGGGCCAATAGTAGAAATAATTTTTACTGAACTGAAAATAGCCCGTCCCCAGCTCTCCCATTGGGCCAGGCGCTATAAAGAATCGGTGATGACGGGGGAGATCAGCCTAGAGGAGTCGGTAAGAAAATATCTCGAAAAGCCTAACCGTCACCACCCAGTCTGATCCGGTCAAGATTCTACCTAACTCGGCCTAAATCTCTCCAACTAATAAAAGAACCCTTCCCTGTTTGGAGTGACTTTTCTCCCCCATAAACAACATAACCTTGCTCTTCAGGCCTCCCGGCAAGTTGAAGCCAATACTTGAGATTTTTCAAATAACGAGTAGATATCGTCTTACCAGACTTGATTTCAACAGGCACAACTGTTTCGCCATTCACCAATAAACAATCGATTTCTCTCCCCCGGCTGTCCCGCCAGTAATAAGGATAACGACGTTCACCTCGATGAAAATCGCGTTTTGTGTAAATATGCAACCAGGCTGCATTTTTGCACAAATAGTTGTTACCCTCTGCAATGTTAAAAGCAAATAAACTTCTTCTCTGCTCTCACTGATACTGATATACTTAACGTATGGCTCACTCACCCCTCCCCTTCGCGGCCAACCTTGCCAAAGAAAGCGGCGCGTTGCTCACAGAATATTTCCACCGCCAAAGTCTTAGCTCGGAGCTTAAATCTGATCATTCTTTGATCACCGAAGCTGACTTGGCCGCTGACCGATTAATCCGTAAAGCAATCCGAAAGGAGTACCCCAAGGACGGCATTTTGAGCGAAGAAGAAGGCACAGTTTACGTTGATGGCTATACGAATACCTGGGTCATCGACCCCCTGGACGGGACAACGAATTTCAGCCTGGGACTGCATTATTGGGGGGTGTCCATCGCCAGACTCCAAGAGGGGTATCCAGAAATAGCAGCCGTATATTTCCCCCTGGTTGATGAGCTCTATGTTGCTCAACAGAACCAAGGGGCTTTCCTTAATGGAAAACCACTTCAGATTAAAAACCCGAAAGTCAATACCCCCAACTCCTTCTTTGCGTGCTGCTCACGAACCTACAAGCATTATGAGGTAAATATCCCCTACAAAACCCGCTCTTTGGGGTCAGCCATCTATCACCTGTGCGCGGTGGCGAAAAGTGCGGCCATCATCGCTTTCGAGGCTACACCAAAATTGTGGGACCTTGCCGGGGGATGGCTCATCGTTCAAGAAGCAGGGGGAAGCATCCAAGCCTTCGAGGGAAAAAAACCTTTCCCGGCCCAACCAGGCTTCGATTATGCAAAGAAGCCCATTCCCACCTTAGCAACAGCCACATTAGACTTAATGAATTTAGGCCAAGAAAAACTCACCCCCCTATAAAGGAGAAAGGTAGTCCTGTAGAAGTAGTGATCAGGCAAGATAAGCATTGTAATACGGTGTACAGCCCGCAGGCTAGTGACGTAGTATTGCAACCAACGCTCAGAAACGCCAGTCACTCTAGCGATACCAGCCAGA
>JAANWX010000111.1 GCA_018263575.1 Chloroflexota bacterium
CCTCTCCCTGTGGGAGAGGATTGAGGTGAGGGCAAGGTCTGAACGCTTATCTTATGTACTATCTTGAAGAATGTAGGTTGAAATGGTAATTGGTCACCCTCCCTGTAGGGCGATTTGATAAATCGCTTAGGGAAAGTGCAACTTTGTACCGAAATGCCATTTTGACCTACATTTTGGGGTATCCCTTCGGATATGCTTCGCGAAGGATGGGTGGGGGCCGAGATTAACCAACATCTTTTTTGCACTCCCTTTTGACCTAAATTCCCGCGTTAACGTCCCCAATGATATAATAAACTTCTAATTCATGAAAAAGGTTTTTCGGTTAAAATATGCCGTAACCATTCAGACCTGACCGATTTCTGCTGGGGGGAAATCCTGTCAGGTCCTGAGTAATTTGTTTACACAGAAACAAGGAGAATACTATGTCCGGAATCATTTGCCCTATCCGGGGCGGCCAAGAAAGTATGATAACCATCAAGCATGCCATCAGGCACTCGCAAGAACACGAGTTGCCTATTCATTTTTTGTTCGTGGTTGACCTTGGGCCTATGGGCTTAACAGAGTCGCCCGCGCACAATAAGCTTGTTACCCACGAAATGGAGGGGTTAGCTTCGTTTATTTTACTCACCGCAAAAATTGAAGCTGATGCCGCCGGGGTGGCGAGTGAGGGTTGTACGCGCTTTGGAAATTTGGTCGAAGAAATTACGAAACTATCAGAAGAAAAAGAGGCCGATGTGATCTTCTTGGGCAAAACTAAGCCAGGGAAGAAAGGCAAAAAAGCATCTGTTTCACTGGCCTCGAAGATTGAAGCCGCTACTGAGGCAAAAGTTATCCTAGCTGAGGAGATTGATAATGGCTAAATATATTCGCGCTTTGATCATCGTCACAATTGTTGTAGCAGTTGCTCTCATTAACCCTGTTAAAACAGAATATATTTTAGAAACCTCGGTCGAGGATGTCAGCTCGTATGGCGTCATTGTTGGCAAGGTCATCAACCGCCAGCGCCAACCCGTGGCCGATGCTGAAATTCGGGCCGTGACCGGGGAGGGGGAAGAACCTGTGGCCGAAGCAGTCTCCCAAACCGATGGGAGTTTTATTCTCCATATCCCTGACAGCCAAATGCAGCTTTCAAAGGTTGTCATAGACCGCCCCCATTATGAAACCATGCACGTCGTCCTCGACGAAGATATCGCGGAGCAATTACAAGATTCTGTCCCCGTTATCTTAGCAGACACGACCATTTATCCTGACATCAATACTGGGTTCTGGATTGCGGCAGCCGTTTTTGCTTTTGTGCTAGGCGTGATTGCTCTAGGTAAATTACAAAACACCTTGGCCGCCTTGGCCGGGTCGGCCATCATTTTCGCTGTCAGTTATTTGGGGCCGGTATGGAACGATGATTTATACATCTTCCATTTTGATGAGGCCATAGAATACATCGACTGGAACGTGATTTTCCTGATTATGGGCATGATGCTGGTGATCGCCCTCGTCGAGCACACGGGCATTTTCCAATGGCTGGCTTTCAAATCCTACCAAATATCAGGGGGAAAAATTTGGCTGCTGTTGATCATCCTCATGATCGTGACCGGCATTTCCTCCGCCTTTTTGGATAACGTGACCACCATGTTGCTCATGACCCCCATCACCATCCAGATCGCCATCAGTTTGGGCATCCCCCCCCTTGCGCTGCTCATGCCGGAGATCTTCGCCTCCAACGTGGTGGGGATCAGCACCCTGGTGGGCACGCCGACCAACATTCTGATTGGCTCCTACGCGGACATCAGCTTTAGCGATTTTCTCGTCAACCTCACCCCCGGAGTCATCCTGGCCATGGTGGGCTTGTCGCTCTATTCCCTCTTCGTTTACCGAAAAGACCTCAAAGCCACCCGCTCTGAGGAAGTGACCGAACTGCTCTACGCCGAACTGGAGAAAAACGCCGCCATCACGCAGCCAGAACAGCTCAAAAAAGCGGGCTGGGTGGGCGCGGGGATGATCGTCCTCTTCGTCTTTGGGGAAAGCATTCACCTCATGCCTTCGGTCACAGCCATTATGGGCGCGGCCGCCATGTTGATTTGGATCCGCCCCGATATGGAGGAGACCATTCAGGCTGTGGACTGGACGACTCTGCTCTTCTTCATGGCCCTCTTTATCTGTGTGGGCGCCATTCAAGAAGTGGGCCTGATCAACGTCATCGCCGACTTCATCAGCAACCTGGTGGGGGATAACCTGCTGCTGGCGACCTTGGCACTGATTTGGTTCAGCGCCATCCTCTCCACCGTGATCGCCAACATCCCCTTCACGGCCGCCATGCTGCCCGTGGTGGGCTACCTGACCGCCACCATCCCCGGCGCGGAGACCAAGGTGCTCTTCTTCGCCCTCTCTGTGGGCGCGGCCATGGGCGGCAACGGCTCGCTGATCGGCGCGTCGGCCAACATGGTGGCCTCCGGAATCTCCGAGAAAGCCGGCTACCCCATCACCTATGGCTACTTCCTCAAAAAAGGATTCCCTGCCCTGCTCATAACCACTGCTCTAGCGACGGGGTGGGTTTTGTTGCGGTTTTAGAACCAGGGAATCAGGAAAGCAGGGAATCAGGAAAGCAGGGGAGCAGGGGAGCAGGGAAGCAGGAAAGCAGGAGAGCAGGAAAACAGGGAATCAGGAAAGCAGGGAATCAGGAAAGCAGGGATTAGGGAACGGTACGTTCGAAGGTGCGTTGCACTCCCGTTTTCACGGTGTGCACCCATGGTGGGGAGTGCGATGCACCTGGGAACCAAGTAAAGACTTCCGCCGGGTTGTACCAGGGGATTGGATAGTAGATATTGCTACGGGAGCACGCAAAGATTGTTGGTGTTTTTGTACACGGATGGCACGGAATCTCTGTTGTAAGTTTTCACAAACCTTTCTCCGTGCTTTCCGCGCATTCCGTGTACCAAATTTTCTTACCATCAACACGCCAGCGTGCCTGCGCGCCGCGCGCCCTGCTTGACAATCACAGCGAAGTTGCTTACACTTTAGGAGTGGGGGACAGCAGGAAAGCTACCGCTGTGTTAAGGGCTTGTTGACGACCAATGGAGGAATGATGAGCGACCTAGACGTTATTCGCGAGCTTGAAAAAATTGTGGGGACAAAATTGCCCGAACTTAAAGAAATTAAGTCGTTTAACATCGGCTTTACAAAAAATGAGCAGAGGCAAGTCACAATCTTGAAAAAGCACATAATCCAAGATGATTGTCGATTGGATCCAGAGCATGAATTTATTGACAATGGTGTTAGTGGCCACTATTTGGCACGTCCTGAGTTGTACCGTTTGCGAGACTTAGCTAGTGAACGTGTAGTTGAAGTGCTTTACATACTCGATGTAGACCGATTAGCCCGACGCTACTCTCATCAGTGTGTTTTGTTAGAGGAACTTTCTCGTTGTGGTGTAAAGATAATCTTTGTCAATCAGCCTATAACTGGCGATAGTTCTAAAGATAAACTCATGGCAAATATGCTTGGTGTTTTGGCTGAATATGAACGTGAATTGATCCGAGACCGGATGCGGCGTGGTAAACTACACAAAGCACGTCAAGGCCAAGTCCTTAACACTAATCCTGCTTATGGGTATCGCTATATACCAATAGACCAACCTGGTGGAGGGCGATGGGAGGTCAATGAAACCGAAGCAGCAGTAGTAAAAAATATTTTTACGTGGTATGTGAAAGAGCGACTCTCTTTCAGGGCTATTTGTCGACGGCTGAATGGCGAGGAGCAAGGTTTTGATCCCATAGCACCTAGAAAAGCTTCTCGTTGGTTATCTGTGACTGTCAGTGGCATTCTTAAACGTAAGGCTTACATAGGTACAACGTACTACAATAGCACGCAAAAAGACCCTGATCGGCAAATTGGAACACCCAAGGAGCGTGGTCGAGGCCTCCGGGTTGCCAATCATCGTATAGAACGACCTCGTGAAGAATGGATATCTGTTACTGTGCCACAGATTGTCCCCAAGTCACTTTGGGAGCAAGTTCAAACTCAATTGGAAATGAACAAAAGATACGCATCACGAAATAATAAACAAAATTGCTATTTGTTACGTAGCCTTTTGGTTTGCGATGAATGTGGCCGCATTCTAATAGGACGAAATTATGCTAGTGGGCCTCGTTATTACTGCACAAATCGGGGAGCTAAACGCTCTTTAGTAGAACCTTGTTCTTGCCCTATTTTGGCAGGCAATATTATCGAACCTCTAATCTGGCAAGCTGTAGCTGAGCTTTTATCTAACCCGCAATTGATCTTAGATTATTACTTATCTCGTCAAGACGAAAATAACGCTTCTCCGCCCGAACTCAAACGGCTTCGTTCAGAGTTAGAGCAAATTGAGAAACAAGATCAGCGTTTACTAGATGCCTATCAAGCCGATATTATACAATTAGATGAACTTGCAACTCGGCGTAAAGTTTTAGAACAACAACAATGTATTCTTGAAGCTCGTGTACTTGAACTAGAGCAATTGCTCGAACAACGGGTTCAGCAAGAAGCCCTTGCTACTGGCATTACTGAATTCTGTGATAATATCAATTCTATGCTCCAATCTCCAACACAGGAGCAAAAACAACAGATATTACGTTTAGTAGTTGATCATATTTTGGTTGGTAAAGATCAGTTAATTATCAAGCATGTCATTCCTTATGCGGATGACCGTCGATTGCGTACACGACATAGTCACCTCATCACCCTGTCACCTCATCACCCCATCACCCCACCCCCTCATCCCCTACGACACATCCACCAAAGCAGAGAGATCTGCTACCGCCTCCCCTCCCCGTTCCCAAGCAATGGAGATCTCGATTGCCTCCAGCGGGCAAATATCCACACACCGCCCACAACCTCGGCAGGTGTCACTGATCACCGCCCGGCCATTCTCCAAGGTAATGGCCTGCACAAAACAAACCTCTTCAGCGCAGAGGCCGCACCCCGTGCACTGTCCATTCACAGTGACGGTAAGGCCGGGCAAGCGCTCGATCTTCTTTCCAATATGCGGGTCAAGGTCTGGCAAAATCCCCCACAGACAACAACATGGGCAGCAATTACAAATCGTGAACAGCTTTTCGCCCGGCCCCACGCCGAGCCATAGGGTATCCAGCCGGTTGCGGCCCACAAAGTGGGCCAAACCTGCTTCCCGGCAGCGTTGAGCGTGCTCCAAAGCTTCTTGTTTTGAAACGCGGCGTCCAAGCTTGGGGTTGATTCCTAGCGTAGCTTCTCCGAGGAACAGGCATCCAAGCTCACTGGGGAAGGCCTGGCATCCTTCCGCGTCACGGCAAATACAAAAATCCATGATCCAATGATATTGGGCTTCCTCGATGAAATGTTCCACCATTTGAGATGGGAGAACTATTTCAGCGGATGGGGCTATCTCTTCCTCAATGAGCACCTTTCGCGCGACGTGTTCCTGGGGCAGGAAAAGGAGGCTGTCACCTTCGAAGAATATCCAATCTACAAGCTCTCCGACCAGGGGAAGTTTTGTCGCCTTGGCCAGAAGAAAACGACTGGGGTAAACTTTCTTAAGAAATTCCACAAACCAGAGGGGTTGGCTCATTATCTTGTTGGTATTGCCCTTGACCTAGATTTCCCTTATAACGTCCCTTTATACATTCCGCCGTCCACGGTCAGCATCACGCCTGTTATATAAGAAGCCGCTGGGGAGACTAAGAAGGCGGCCGCGTTTCCAAATTCTTGGGGAGTAGCCATGCGCCCCAGGGGACTGATAGCGGCTTGTTTTTGAAGCTCCTCTTCGACGGTGGAGCCTTTGTTTTCAGCCCGGTGGCGCATTAATTCCATGACCCGTTCCGTTTTTGTCCATCCAGGGAGGATGGAGTTGAAGCGTATCCCATCTGAACCCAGTTCTAGGGCCACGTGACCTCCCTCCCCCGCGATAGCTTTTGCCGTGGCGTAGCCCAATCCCCGGCTGGAACCGGTGATAAGGGCGCCTTTTCCTTTGAGTTGTAAGTCCATGTTTTCTCCTTAAAAATATTCGATCTTTTCTTCGATGATGTATAAATCCGGGCGGTGCTTTTCGATCCAGGGGATGATTTTTTGGAGCGAGCGTTGGGTGTGATGGTGGTTGTTGCTGAGCAGGCTGCATCCAATGAGGGCGTTTTGCCAGTTGTCTTGGTAATCTAGTTCGGCCGCAGAGACGTTGAATTCCCGACCCAACCGGGCCAGGAGGGGTTTAATCCGTCCCCGTTTTTCTTTTAGGGAAGCGCACCCCGAAATTCTTATGTGAAGGATTAATAGGCCTAGGGACATGGGGTAAGTATATCATGGTAGCTTGGTATCTTGGAAGGCTGGTATCTTGGGAGTTTGGCAGATTGGTCTCATCCCCGCTCTTGCACCCTGTCTTCTCGTGCTCCGCCGTTATCATCCGACGAACTTTGTGTTAACATAATCACCGATATGAAGTGCGGGATATGGAAATCCCGGCTACGAGGTAAAAGTAACCGTTCACCCCGCCCCCCAACCCCCAATCCTGGGGGAGACAGCCTTCCCCCCTTTGCCCCCCAACCCCCAATCCTGGGGGAGTCAGCCAGGGGGGCAATGGTTATAGGTAAAGACATGAAATGGTTCAACAAGAGGATCTCTTTTTGGAATAATCAATCCCCAATGGCGCGTTTGTGGATCGGCCTCATGATAAGTGGGTTAATCTATTTGGGATTCACTGTGCCCTTTCCCTTGCATGGTTATTACGCGACCACCCCTCCCGTGGATTACGCCAAACTTACCAATCATTCCCTGCTGGGGTTCCTAGCCTACGTGGCCGGCATTGGATCACTTTTTGGCCTTTACACGATTTTATGGCGGACCCTGGCAAAAACAGATCTCAAGATCCGCTTTGTTCTCTTGAGTGGGACGCTCTTGGCCCTGATTCTGGTTTTCTCCTATCCTCAAACGGCCATTGACCTGTTTGTGTACGCCATCCGCACACGGGGTTGGGCGCGCTATGGTTTAGACCCCTTCTCAACCACGCCCGATGTGATGCCCATTTCCGACCCCTGGCTGGGCTTAGCCGGGGAGTGGGTGGATGCCGCGTCACCCTACGGCCCAATCTGGGAGTGGCTCTCCTTGGGCACCTTCCATGCGAGTGGTGGTGGATATTTGGGGCATCTATTCGCCCTGAAAATTCTTAGTGTTCTAGCTTATGGTGGCAGTGTTTGGCTCTTGTATCGGATCCTTCTCTTTCTTAGGCCTCTTTGCCCTCAATGGGCTGTAGCGGGGGCTGCTTTTTTTGCTTGGAATCCCTTGGTCTTGCTGGAAGGCGTTCAAAACGCCCACAACGATCTCAGCATGGTGTTTTTCTTTTTGCTGGCAACCTGGGGCTTTCTACCCCTCGTGATGGGAGGAGGGGATAACCATAAAATTCTCTATGCGGGCGTATTTGTTGCCGCCTTTGCGGCCTCAATTTTGGTAAAATTTATTCCCCTACTCCTTTTGCCTTTCTTTTTCCTTGGTGCAGCTTCCCGTCACTCCACTTGGTTGCGGTGGATAGCATCCGGGGTGCTTTACGGTCTGGCAATTTTGCTCTTGGTCTTTTTGGTTATGGCTCCCTATTGGCCGGGAGCAGGCAACTGGGCCGTTCTCTATGCTGGCAAATCGGCTGGGCGCTCCTTAATGGCTTTGATGATCTTAGCCCTGCGCTCCAAAGTTGGCACCAACCTGGCCTTTGACTACGTTCAAGCCAGCATCTATGCCGTCTTAGCTGGCATATACTTTTGGAATCTATGGCGGGTAGGGAGGCAGGCTGCCCCCAACAAAAAAAGGGGAAACGCACCTGGTTCAGAATCTATTATCGAAAGCATTTTTCTGGCTTCTTTTAACGTTCTCTTTTGGTACATATTGATTGGCGCTTCGACCTTCCATGCCTGGTATTTGTTGTGGATTTTGCCTTTGGCGGCCCTTTTTATCCCTGATGGGCGGCCGGCGAGAGCGGCCGTTGTCTTTTCCATGGTATCCTTGTTGATCATTCCCTACTACGAGACCATAAGGGTCTGGTTTCCCCTTTTACTTCGTAACCATTTGCTTGGCCATATCATTGGCGTGGCTTTGTTGTTCATCCCCACCTTGTCCGCGAAATTTTGCCAATCTTCGCGGATAAAAATAAATCATTAGTGTGTATTCACGTAAATTCGCGGATAAAAACAAATCATTAGCGTGTATTCGCGTAAATTCGCGGATAAAAACAAATCATTAGCGTGTATTCGCGTAAATTCGCGGATCCTTTTCGTTGAACTAAAGAGGTGTTCTATGCTTCCTAAAATCCCTATCGCTCATTTACCCACCCCCATTGAAGAGCTTCCCGCCCTTTCGGAGAGGCTTGGCGGCCCGCGTCTCTTGATCAAGCGCGACGACCAAACTGGTTTGGCCTTTGGCGGCAACAAGACTCGCAAACTGGAATATCTCCTGGCTCAGGCCCAGGAAGGGGGCGCCAAACTGCTGATCACCACCGGCGCGGGGCAGTCTAATCATTGCCGCCAAACAGCCGCTGCTGCGGCACGCTTTGGTTTTGACTGTGCCCTCGTTCTGGCGGGAGAAGAGCCGGAAAAAATTACCTCGAATCTGCTCTTAGACCGGCTCCTGGGCGCTGAAATCGTTTGGACGAAACCCGAAAAGAGAGATGAGACTCTTCGGGCAGTCTTTTCCCAGGCAGAGGAAACAGGCCGCCGCCCTTTCCTCATCCCCTACGGTGGATCGAGCGCGGTGGGCGCCTCGGCTTACGCCTTTGCCATTCGAGAATTATCAGGGCAACTTCCCGCTCCCCCAGATTGGATTGTCTTCGCCTCCTCCTCCGGGGGAACCCAAGCGGGATTAGTGGCCGGGGCGCGGTTATTTGACGTGAAGAGCCAAATTTTGGGCATCAGCGTTGACGAGCCTTCCCCTGTTTTGGGATCTCGAATCGCTGACTTGACCAGTGAGGTGACGGACGCGCTTGGCGAGAAGATAGCGTTTTCCCCTGAAGAAATTCTCGTCAATGATGAATACACAGGAGCAGGCTATGGGGTGATGGACAAACCCGAACATGAGGCCATGCACTTATTCGCCAAAACAGAAGGCATCCTTCTTGACCCTGTCTACACCGGTCGCGCTGCGGCGGGTCTCATTGACCTCGTTCGCCAGGGATTTTTCAGCCCGGAAGAAACGGTTCTATTTTGGCACACGGGTGGCACCCCGGCCTTGTTTGCCGAGAAATACGCCAAAATCATCGCATCTTAATAATCTCATACACCTCAACAGGATGGCTTTTCCCCTTAGCATGCACAGGCGCAGTGGGGCGGGCGATCACTTGAGACTTGACCTCATTATAAATGATTGCGCTAACCAGAATCTGATTATGGTTAGAATTCTCTTGGATACGTTTGGCGGTATTAACACTGTCTCCAATAGCCGTATATTCGATTCTTCTCTCCGTGCCTATCACGCCCAAAACAGCTTCTCCAGCGTGGATGCCTATCCCAAAATCCAGGTGGAACTTTTGAGGAAGTTTTAGGTGCAAATTCCGAATTGTTTGCCGAATACCTATCGCGGCGCGTACAGCCCTGAGGGCGTGGTCTGCTTGGGGGATGGGGGCGTTGAACCAGGCCATAACCGCATCCCCCAGGAATTTGTCGATCGTTCCTTCTTCTAATAAAATAGCGTCCGCGGCAGCGGCCAAATAGCGGTTGAGCACCGAGACCAGGTCTTCCGGACTCTGGCTCTCGCTGAACTGGGTAAATCCGCGCACGTCGGCAAAAAGGGTAGTAATCTTGCTCCGCTTGCCGCCTAATTGCAATTCATCCGGGTCAAGTTGATTGATAACCGCTGGTGAGACCATGCGCTCGAAAAGTCTGCGCTGGGCCTCCAGGCGTTTTTTCTCCGTCAGGTCATCTAAGACAATGGCCACCCCTTGCGTGTTCTCGCCGGCATCTTTCAGGGGAGAGATGTTAAGGGATAAATCCATATGCTTTTCTGATGGAAGCTCTGGGGAAATCTCCATCCCCACGACGGATTGGTCGTTTTCTCTAACAGAAGTCATCGTAGCGCGGAGAGAGTCACCCAGAAGCGGTAAGGCCTCCTCTAAATTATGTCCAATTATGTTTTCAGCTTGTATTTTTAATATCTTTTCGGTCGCTTTATTACAGAGGGTGATTTTTTCTTGAACATCGGTGGTGATGACGCCGCTGGCAATGGAAGCGAAGATATTGTCCATCAAATTCATCAACTCAGTAACTTCACGCAGCGTTTGTTGGACAGATTCAAAGAGACGCGCGTTTTCAATGGCCACCGCGCCCTGGCTAGCGAACGCGCTCAAAAGTGTCAGGTCAGTTTCTGTGAAAAGTCCTGTTTGGATGCGGTTATCGGCATAGATGACCCCCGTAAGCCTGTCCTTCAACATGAAGGGAACACATAAAATAGAGCGCAATTTATAAGCGATGATACTTTCTTGGCTGTCAAAGCGGTCATCTTCTTGGGCATTGGTGGTCAGAACTGGTTTGCCGCCCTCTACAACCCGGTTGATCACAGTTTGACTGACAGCAAATTCACTGGGGGCCAATGATTCTTGTTCCCAGTTGCGGGCAATTTGTGTGGTAAGTTCGTTCGTCTCTTGGTCTCGCAACATGAGGAATCCACGTTCAGCCTCTGTAAGGCGAATGAGGGTATCCATAACGATGCGCAAAACATCGTTCAGCTTCAGCGAGGAATTGATAACCTTCCCGATTTCGGCTAGACCAAGCAAATCTTGGCGTTCGTCCTCCAGCAGGTCGATATCCCTTTTTATGGCTTTGATATTTTGTTTTAGATCAAGGAGATTGTTGGGTAACCTCTTCGGCATGGTAAAGGGCAGAGAGGTTAATTGTGCTTCTATCGTATCTGCGAGTGACAAGAGTTTTTCAACATTTTCTTGCGAGGAAGTAGAGGAATTATTAGTAGGCATAGATTTTTTGCTTTAGCTATCGTTGGAATGGAAATAATACACGCTTTCCTTGAAATGATACCATAAACGTAGTATAAATTGGTCTATGGTCTGAATGGTCTCAGTGGTCTTAGTGGTCTCAGTAGTCTAAGTGGTCTTAGTAGTCTAAGTGATCTTAGTAGTCTGAGTGGTCTCAATTGTCTGAATGGCCTGGTAGCTTAGGGCTATTGTATCTTATAACTGACAAAAAAGCGCATATTGATAATCTGTTTAGTTCCTCATATACACAATTGCACAATTTTCTCCTTTCCCCCTGCCCTTTACCCCTCGCCCCCGCCTCACTATGTCCAAGTATACAATCTCACTCCCCAAACTCCTTGAATCGATTTCCCCCCTGAATATCGAGAACAGTCCGAATCTCAAAATCACCGAGATTGTCCTTGACTCTCGTCAGGCCCATCCCGAAGCGCTCTTTGTAGCCCTCCCCGGGCTTAGGGCAGATGGACATGACTACATCCAAGATGCCGTCGAGCATGGGGCGGCCGCAGTAGTTGGTTCGCGCTCAAGCCTGGAGATTCCCACCATCCCGGCGCCCTATTTCCGGGTGCGAGATTCCCGCCAGGCTTTGGCCCGTCTCTCCGCTGCCCTCTACGATTTCCCAGCCCGAAAATTGACCATGATCGGTGTCACGGGCACAGATGGCAAAACCACCACCGCTAATCTCATTTACCATATTCTGCTGGCGGCGAAACACAAAGTGGGAATGATCTCCACCGTAAACGCCGTCATTGGCGAAAAAACACTCGATACCGGCTTCCACGTCACCACCCCCGAGGCCCCCGACGTGCAGCGTTACCTGGCCCAGATGGTGGATGCTGGTCTCACCCACGTCATTCTGGAGGCCACCTCGCACGGCTTGGCACAAAACAGGGTGGGGGCGTGTTATTTTGACGTCGGTGTCGTCACCAATATCACGCATGAGCATCTCGACTATCACGGAAGTTATGAAGACTATCAACGTGCCAAGGGTCGCCTCTTCCTTCAAGTCGCGGCCACGAAAACTAAATTCCAGGATTCTCCCCATGCGGCAATCATCAACGCTGATGACCAGTCGCACCCCTATTTGCGGGATTTGGTTGCGGGGCAGGGGTTGTCTCCTATCACGTATGGGTTTTCCCCCGGGGCGGATGTGCGCGCAGAGAGCATTCACCATACGTCGGCGGGGCTTAGGTTTTGTGTTGTGGGAAGGGAGTTTAAGGCCGACTTCGAGACAAATTTACTGGGAGAGTACAACGTAGCCAATTGTTTAGCCGCTGTGGCGGCCACGGTAGAGGGGATGGGGGTGGACGTGGACGTGGCCCGGGCCGGGGTTGCGGCCTTGCCCGGAATCCCGGGGCGGATGCAGCCCATTGACCTGGGTCAGGATTTTTTGGCCATTGTCGATTTTGCCCACACCCCCAACGCCTTGCGCCGCGCATTACAGGCCGGACGGGAGATGACCCAGGGGCAGGTGATTGCTGTTTTCGGCTCGGCTGGATTGCGCGACAAAGCCAAACGCCGCCTGATGGCCGAGATCTCCGCAGAGATGGCTGACCTGACAATCTTGACCGCCGAAGACCCGCGCACGGAATCCTTGGAGGGGATTTTGGCGGAAATGGCCGAAGGAGCGCGCTCACGCGGAGGGCAGGAGGGGGAGAATTTTTGGCGCCTCCCGGACCGGGGGGAGGCCCTGCGTTTTGCCCTCTCTCTGGCCCAACCGGGCGACGTGGTCTTAGCCTGCGGCAAGGGACACGAACAATCCATGTGCTTTGGGGAGACGGAGTATCCCTGGGATGACCGCACCGCCTTGCACGCTGCCCTGGCCGAGCACCTGGGCGTGGAGGGGCCGGAGATGCCGCAATTGCCGACTGGTGGTGTAGCCGGGGTTTCTATACCCCGTGGGCGCGAGATATAGAAATCTCGACTACAGACCACTACCATTTTGAGCAATTACGAAGCAGGAAACCAGGGAAGCAGGAAATCAGGGAAGCAGGGGAGCAGGGGAGCAGGGAAGCAGGAAATCAGGGAAGCAGGGGAGCAGGAAATCAGGGAAGCAGGAAACCAGGGAAGCAGGGGAGCAGGTGAATTCTGTGTTATACTTAAAACATCAAGTGGGAAGAAAACCTACGCAGATGGGAAGAAAATCAGATGCAAATTGACAAAAAATTCAAAGATATGATGGCTGACTCTAATAAAAGATTCGAAGCTATTATTGATAGATACGATAAAAAATATGACGGTACTCTTGGCGCGCTTGGCGCACGCTGGGGGCTTAACACCGAGAAATCTTTCCGCAAAGCGCTCAAGGGTATTCTGGAGACATCGTTCGATATTAAAGTGTTGAATATTTCCGACTATGATGATGAAGGTGACGTTTTTGGACATCCCGATCAAATTGAAATTGACGTGATTATCCAAGATGGGTTGTTGATCGTCTGTGAAATAAAGTCTTCCATGAGCAAATCTGACATGTATACCTTCGAAAAGAAAGCCAGATTCTATGAAAAACGCCATGACAAAACGGTTGACCGCATGATAGTAATCTCTCCCATGGTGGCCCCAAACGCTTACAAGGTAGCCGAAGATTTGGGCATTGAATTATATAGCTCCGCCCTCAGTATGCCTGAAGACGCTTTTGATAGTTAATAGGGTAAGTGTTCACCACCCCAGTGCTATAGACTTCAAAAGTCTTCAAATTAACGCCTTTGCCGTTTGAAAGTTCGGAAACGCTCATGAAATTTTTCCCAAAGCAACCTCTGAGACTTTTGAAGTTTGCTTTAGGGGGAGGGTCTGAACCATAAGTCCCCGGCACTTTTTGTTAAGTGCCGGGGACTTATGCTATAGTATTTGCAACGCCGCTCTCGGATCAAAGCGGAGGGTGATGGCTTCGCCCTCCGCTGGGAGGTTGGTTGTGGAGGCCGGGAAATCGAAGCTTAAGGACATTCCCTGGACATCTACTGTCACGCGGTACATGTTTCCGCTGAAGGTGGATTTGGTGAGGGTGCCCCGCAGGTGGTGGCCGGTTCCCGGGCCGAGGTGCACCTGGTCGGGGCGGAGGAGGATGGTCACTTCGCCGTGGAAGGTCCCCTCCAGGGGCCATTCCCCCAGGGCTGTGGAGACGAGCGTCCCCTCCGGCGTTTCCCGCGCCTGGCCGGGGAGAAGGTTATCCAATCCCAAAAAACGAGCCACAAAGGGGGAGTTGGGGTGTTGGTAAATTTCTTGCGGGGCCCCGATTTGGGCCACTGTGCCGGCTCTCATGACCACCACCTGGTCGGCCACGGTGAAGGCCTCAATCTGGTCGTGGGTGACGTAGAGGGCCGTTTGCCCCATCTCGGAGAGGATTTCGCGCAATTCCCCCATCAGGCGTTCTCGCAGGGTGCGGTCGAGGGAGCCGAGGGGTTCGTCGAGCATCAGAAGTTTTGGATGCGGGGCCAGTGACCGGGCCAGGGCCACTCGCTGCTGCTCTCCGCCGGAGAGGGTGGTCACCTCCCGGGGGCCGTAAGCGGGTAGTCCCACCAGGGCCAGCACCTCCCCCACCCGGCGCTGGGTAGCCTCCTTCCCCCAAGCTAACATTTTCAGCCCAAAGGCCACGTTCTCCCCCACACTTTTATGCGGGAAGAGGGCGTAGTCTTGAAACATAAGCCCAAAACCGCGCTTGTGAGGGGGGATGCCCTGTAGCCGTTCTCCATCCCAGGCACACGTGCCCTGATCCGCTTCGATAAGCCCGGCGATGATGGCCAGGAGGGTAGATTTCCCGCATCCGCTGGGGCCGAGGAGGGCGGTGATTTTCCCAACCGGCACGTTGAACGAAGCGCCTTGGAGGGCTTTGGTTTCTTGGAATTTTTTGTGGATGTTGGTGATAGTGAGTCCAGCCATGGGGCAATGATACCATGGGTAGGGAACAGGAAAACAGGGAATCGGGAAATCAGTGGGCAGGATTACGTGATACAATTCATTTTATAGAGGATTGTTAGGAATAGACAAGATCAGGAAAAAAATATGATGAAGGAAGCCAAAACAGCGAACATGCTAACTTTTGCCTGGAGCATGACTCGCAATGAATGGGGGCGTGCCTACCGCTCCCAAGGGAAGGACACCAATGATTGCGGCCCCACCAATTTGGCACGTTCGGTAATATCATGCAACGTTACGACATGACCAACTTTCCTCGCCCGACCTCTTTGTATCACACTACTTCGGAGCTGGTAGACTCGTTTTTTCCCTCCCGAAGGAACTACGATTTCAAAGTTATCACTTCCTAAATTCAGCAGCTTGTCTAGGGGTGAAAAAATTTGGACAGCCTCAACCCCAATATCTTTATTAATATCTATGCCCGTTATTTGTTCCGCTTCTGGGTTAATGTGCGATACTCGCCCCCAAGCATCGAGGACGATGACGCCAACATTCATTTCATTGATTGCCGCTTCATAGGCCAAGGGGAGTATGTCAAGAATCCGCAAATACAATACCCCGCCACTTAATAACAAACCGGAAATTGCAAATACTACTGAGGTAAAGTTAAAATCCTTTACGGGGGTGATTCCCAACGTATACAGCAAATCGATTACTAATGGCCCTAAAAAACCTATTGCTAATACTGTTCGTTGCCGTCGATAAATGGTTGGAGAACGCCATAAAGAACGAATGAGAAGGATCAAAGATATCAAGGATAGAAAATATCCATAGGGAGCATGAACCCCGTAGAAATATGTGCCATAATCATTTGACAAGACCGGAAACGGAACGTTCGAAGTGATAATAAATGGATTTCTTCGAAAAAGGTGATGGTGCGAATTGGTCCAAATCACAACATTGGTAACCACTGGAATGATTGCTAGCGCTGGAACGATTCGCAAAGTATGCCGAGGCTGCCCCAAGGAATACAAGGTCAGAGCAAGCCACGTTACCGGCAGAAATGTTATTCCTAAGAATTCAACATTAGCCCAAAATAATTTCCCACTTAATGTGGGGCTAATAATTTCACCAGCAAAACCATAAGCCCATAGTGCTGCGCAAGCCATCACGACAGCAAACGAGAAGGCCTGGGGAGAGGATCGGCGCTGGAGGGCATTGATACTCAATACCATCATTATTGTTCCAGCAATAACCTGTAGCACGATGATAAGTTCTAACATAGGGCATATTTTACCATCTTACTCTTTACGCTTCACTCATCACGTCCTCATCTCACGCAGTTCACGTAAGCGCTTTTTCTCTTTGGAGCTTAGGTTGCGGGGCAATAACACGTTGATTTTGGCAAAAAGGTCGCCGCGTTTTTTGGGGTTACGCATTTTCGGCATCCCTAAACCTCGCAGCCGGAAAATTTTCCCGTTTTCTGTTTCAGGGGGAATTGTCAATTTTACCCGCCGGTCAATGGCGGCAATTTCCACTTCGCCGCCCAAGAGGGCATCATAGAGCCCAACGGGGACTTCTGTGCGCAAGTCGTCGCCCTCACGTTCGAAAAGGGGATGAGGCAAAACTTGTATCTTTAAATAGAGGTCCCCCGCTTGGCCGCCTCTGGCGGAGCGTCTCCCCTGCCCGCGCAAGCGCACTTTGGAACCCGTTTTCACCCCTGGTGGAATTTTAGCCTCTATCTTTCGACCATCTTCCCACTCCAGGATGCGCGTTGTCCCTTTGTGGGCTTCTTCGAGCGTGATCTCTACCTCATGTTGAGCATCTAGCTGGGCCGCTGTTCGTTTCACCCGCTGCCGACCCGGTGAGCCGCCAAGCCCGCCAAACAAGGTCTCGAAGAAATCGGAAAACCCGCCCATGCCCCCCACTTCTCCCACACCCCCCATCCCACCCAGGTTGCCGAACATTTGCTCCAACTCTTCAGCGGAAACCTGGCGAGTTTGATAAGCGCCCCCTCGAGGTTGGCCCTGTGTGCCCCATGCTCCCCAGTTGAAGTCCTCGGGTTGACCGCCCGCGCGGGAATACTGCTTATAATGAGAGCCAAATTGATCGTATTTTTGGCGTTTTTCAGTATCAGAGAGGACTTGATAGGCTTCGTTGATCTCTTTGAATTTCTCCTCGGAAGATTCGCTCCCCTGCACGTCAGGGTGATATTTACGCGCTAGATTTCGAAACGCTTTCTTGATTTCATCTTCTGAGGCATCTCTGTCAACGCCAAGAACTTTATAATAATCTTTATATTCCATATTTACTGTCTCCTTCAAGTGTTACACACTGATGGTAATTCTGGGTAGCAGGCCAATCGAATTGGCCGTGGTTTTGCATATAAAATCACCAATCCCGGCGGTGGTTTTTCTCCAGTTTTTCCAGGATCGCCTCTTCGAGGTCAATATTTGCCAGGCTGGCTAATTGTAACAGATACAGGGCCACGTCTGCTAATTCTCCTGCCAGGGCTGAGTCATTTTCCACTTCTCCGTCCCACTGAAAATGCTCCAGCACTTCTCCGGCCTCTAAACATAGGGAGATGGCTAAATTACGAAGCGCCTGTGGGCGGGGGCTATCCTCCTCGTACCAGCCCTTCTCTTTCACGAACTCGTGCATGCGTTGCGTTAGGTCTTGAATATCCATAGGGGATATTATAGCAAGTAGTCTGATGGTCTGGTAGTCTGAGTGGCAGGGCAAACGCACTTGGAAAAATATATCCCTGTTTCCAAAAGATAGCAAAGGTCTTCGCGAAGGCACACGGTGTGCACCCATTTGGTGTAGCCTTGGGCTACCCGACCGAGTGGTAGAGCGTAACGTGACCGTTCGGTGCAGCCCAGGGCCGTGCTACGCAAAGGACACCATCACTATCCCAGGAAAAATAAAGGGCATATGCGATTGCCCTGGTCTGAGTGGTATGAATGGTCTGAATTGTCTGACCACTTCGCTTACTTGGCTAATGAGACTATTCCGACAGCTTGACTAATGAGGCCATTTCGCCAACTCGACCAATGAGACCAATGAGACCAATTAGACTAATCAGACTAACCCCTATAGACTTAGTTTACATTTTGGTTTACAATGTAACACGATGGTTCCAAATTTAGTCAGGAGGCGACTATGACCACTCAGGTGAATGTCCATGAGGCTAAGACGCATTTATCTAAATTGCTCCAGCGTGTAATGAAAGGTGAAAAAATTACCATTGCCAAGTATGGAAAACCGGTCGCTCTCTTAACACCGCTTGACCCTCCAGCCCCTGACCGCGTCCCCGGCAACGATGCTGGAAAGGTGTTCATAGCCCCAGATTTCGACGATCCAGTACCTGAATTTGCGGAGTATACGGAATGAAAGTCTTATTAGACACGCATACTTTTCTGTGGTGGAATCTTGATGACTCGCATTTATCTCGACGGGTAAAGGCAATTATATCTGATGGCAGCAACGAAATCTTCCTTAGCGCTGTCAGTGCCTGGGAAATTGCTATCAAAGCAGCTCTTGGCCGTCTGACACTTCCTGACCCACCAGAAGAATATGTCCCAAGCCGCATGACTCATCACTACATTAAAGGTTTGCCTATCAAGATCAATCATAGCCTGCACGTTTTTTCTCTCGAAAATATTCACAATGACCCTTTCGACCGTTTGCTGATTGCCCAAAGCCAACTCGAAAAAATGCCCATCCTGACCACTGATACGGTAATCGCTGAATATAATGTTGAAACGATGTGGTAGACTGGTGTACTGGTAAGTTGGTGGATTAATTTCCCAGTCTCCCAGTTTCCCAGTCTCCCAGTCTCCCAGTTTCCCAGTTTCCCAGTCTCCCAGTCTCCCAGTCTCCCAGTCTCCCAGTTTCCCAGTTTCCCAGTTTCCCAGTTTCCCAGTCTCCCAGTCTCCCAGTCTCCCAATATACCAACCCCCAACCCACCCATGAACATCATCCTCACTCACGAACAAACCGATTTCGATGGCATCGCCTCCCTGCTGGGCGCTTATCTGCTGGATGAGAACCTGGTTCCCGTCCTGCCCCGGCGCATCAACCGCAACGTGCGCGCCTTCCTGACCCTTTATGGCCTGGAACTGCCCTTCGTGGACCCCCGTGACTTGACCGGAAAGCCAGTCGAGTCGGTTTGCCTGGTGGATACACAGTCGTTGACCAGCGTAAAGGGCATGTCGCCAGAGACGAAAGTGAGCGTCATCGACCACCATTCCCCCCGCCCGGATATTCCCGAAGAATGGACCGTTACCCTGGAGGAACTGGGCGCCAACACCACCATTTTCGTGGAGGCTATCCAGAAGCGCGATTTACCCCTCACCCCTATCCAGGCCACATTACTGCTCCTTGGCATCTACGAGGATACCGGTTCCCTGACCTATACCCGCACCACGCCCCGGGACATCTACGCCGCCGGGTATCTCCTGGAGCAGGCCGCCAGCATGGCCATTGTCGCCGACTACGTCAACCATCCCCTTTCCCTCGAGCAACAGGATATTTACGAGGTCTTGCGCGCTCAAGCCGAAAGCCACATCATCCATGGGCATAGCATTGTCATTTCCCAGGCTGACGCGCAAGAAACGGACGCTGAGCTTTCTGCGCTGGCCCATAAAATGCGCGATCTGCTTGATCCGGACGCCCTTTTCCTCCTCTTTTCCACTGGGGGAGGGGTGCAGCTCATCGCTCGTTCTTCAGATGATCACATCAATGTGGCCGACGTGGCTGTTCATTTCGAGGGAGGGGGTCACCCTCGGGCCGCAGCCGCCCTGATCCGGGAGAAAGAGCCGGGGGACGTCCGCCAGGAATTGGTGGAGATCCTCCCCGATCACGTCCAACCAGCCATCACCGCCGGCCAAATCATGTCCCGAGACCCGCAAATTCTCTCCGTTGATACCTCCGTGGAAAAAGCCCAAGAGTTGATGATTAAATACGGTTACGAGGGCTACCCCGTCGTCAAAGAAGGGAAAATTGCCGGGCTGCTCACTCGCCGGGCCGTAGACCGCGCCCTAACCCATCAGCTCAACCTGACAGCGGCCAGCCTCATGGAAGCTGGAGAAGTGAGCGTCTATCCCCAAGATTCCATCGAGAAAATCCAAAACGTGATGACCGATACCGGTTGGGGGCAGATTCCGGTGGTGGATCCAAAAGGTGGTCCTATCATCGGTATCGTCACTCGCACCGATCTGCTGAAAATTCTCGCCCCCAGCACACCCACGCCGGGACGTCAAAACCTGGCTCCGCGCCTGAAAGCCACCCTTCCCGCGCCCCGTCTGAAACTCCTCCAGACCATCGCCAGCGTCGCCCAAGATCGAAAAGATGCCCTCTATATTGTGGGAGGATTTGTGCGCGATCTCCTTCTGGATTACCCCAGCCTGGATTTTGATTTGGTAGTCGAGGGGGATGCCATTGCCCTGGCTGAAGCCGTACGCGAGAGATTTGGGGGACGAATCACCACCCACGACCGTTTTGGGACCGCGAAATGGTTCCTGGAGGGAG
This sequence comes from Chloroflexota bacterium, assembly GCA_018263575.1. GTDB lineage: Bacteria > Chloroflexota > Anaerolineae > Anaerolineales > UBA11858 > B10-G9. Next base: position 20,348 of record JAANWX010000111.1, read on the forward strand.
ACAAACTCCAGGGGTTCGGCACCTCTCCCAGCGGAACCAGCTCCCTCCCCACCACCTTGGACTTTATCACCGCACGCACCGAGTTTTATACCCATCCCACCGCCCTGCCCACTGTAAAGAGCGGGAGCATCAAGCTCGACCTCCACCGGCGCGATTTCACCATCAACACCCTCGCCTTGCGCCTGGATGGCCGCCATTATGGTGAGCTTTATGATTACTGGGGCGGCCTAAGCGATCTCAAACACGGGCTGGTACGGGTTTTGCACTCCCTCTCTTTTGTGGATGACCCCACGCGAATGTTGCGTGCCGTCCGTTACGAGCAACGTTATGATTTTAAGATTGATGACCGTACCCAAAAGCTGTTGCTAGAGGCGCGTCCACTCATTGACCGTGTTTCTGGCGATCGCATTCGCCACGAATTCAACCGCATTTTCGAAGAGGAAAAAGTCTCCCAAATGATGGAACGCCTGCAAAGTTTAGGTGTCCTGGAGGCCATTCACCCGGCCCTTTTGTGGGACGAGAAGCTCACCCGCCAGGTGAAGGCTATTCCCCCTGCCCTGCCTCCCACCTCGTGGGGATTACGACCAGAATTCGAGGGCATGCCCCTGCGGCGCGCGTTGCTCTACACACAATGGCTGATGCGCGTGACTGAAGCGGCCGGAGTCATCAAAACGCTCAAACTGAACACAGCTCTTGCGAGTGCTATCAACGAAGCGTGCCATTTGCAACAATATGTAGACATCTTGAGCGAAGTCTCTCCCAGCGCCGTGACCGCCCGTTTGCGCCGCGTGCCCGTCCTGGCTATTTATGCCAACTACCTCAGCATAGAAGATAAACAAGCGAAAGAGACCTTGGAGGCCTATATGACGCAGTGGCGGCATGTCTCGGCAATAACCACCGGCCACGACCTTCAGGAGCGAGGCTTGCCGCCCGGCCCGCGCTATGCTGAAATTCTAACCACCTTGCGAAGCGCCTGGTTGGATGGAGAAGTGGGGTCGGAGGAGGAGGAGAGGGAGATGTTGGAGGCGTTGTTGGGGGAAGAGTAAAGAGTAATGAGTAAAACGTGAGACGTGTTCCTAACATACCTGCCCCCTAATTACCTGTTACAGAGAATCCAACTACAATTTCCTCGTTCCCTACCGCTGTTCTCGTAATTCACCCCGCAAACTGGTTTCATGCTCCTCAGAGAAAAAGGGCAGACTGCGGCGCACAACCCGTGTGATGCGCGGTTTTGCGGCGGTAGCCAACTTTTCGCGCAGGAAGAAGGCAGTCTCTTGTTGGGAGCGTTTGGCCAATTGCTCGATGACGGCCACAATCTCAGTTTCCAAACTCGTCTCGTCTCGTTTCAGGAGTTTGGTCATCATGCGGTAAACAATGGGTAAATTCTGAAAACTTTCACCTTCTAAGAGGGGGATAAGGGCGTACAAACCACCGCGTTGGGATGCCTTCTCAGGGCTGGCCATCAGCTCCCCAACCAAATCCAGAAACTCCTCTTGGGCGTGGCGCCGAAGCTTCGAGACTCCTTGGTCATAAAGAACCCGTTGTAAGCGATCTTCCTGGCAGGTTTCCCCCCAGGCACGGACACGTTCGAGAATAGGCTCGGAGGCAGAGGGTGGAAGATAACTAAGGAGAATGGCCGCCAATTGACGAGTTTCCAGGCACTCTTCTTCCCAGAGCGCATCGGCCAGGGAGAGCGCCTCTTGCGGGAAGGACTCAACGCGGGGAGCAAGTTCCTGTTCCAGACAACGCAGCACCGGCGGGGGAACGTGGTAGGCGTCCATGAGGGGGAGCGGTTGGCTCGCCTCACCGGGACGGCTGACACGATCCGCATAAAAACTCAGGAGACTGTGCAAGCGGGGGATGAAAGTTCGAGGCTTGGAGAAATCCATGCCAAGTTCTGCGCATTGGATTTTCAGGCGGGCGGGTTTGATAGCAGGCATAGTTTGTGTTGTTGGTGTATTGGGGACTGGTATATTGGTGTATTGGTGTGTTGGGACATTGGTATATTGGTGTGCTGGGGATTGGTGAAGACCAGTTTCCCAGTATACCAGTTTCCTAGTCTCCCAGTTTCCCAGGCTCCCAGTCTCCCAGTTTCCTAGTCTCTCAGTCTCCCAGTTTCCCAGTCTCCCAGTCTCCCAGTTTCCCAGTTTCCCAGTCTCCCAGTCTCCCAGTCTCCCAGTCTCCCAGTCTCCCAGTTTCCCAGTATACCAGTTTCCCAGTCTCCCAGTCTCCCAGTTTCCCAGTCTCCCAGTCTCCCAGTCTCCCAGTCTCCCAGTCTCCCAGTCTCCTAGTTTC
>JAANWX010000112.1 GCA_018263575.1 Chloroflexota bacterium
ATTACCTGGAGACCTGCGGTCAGGACTAGATGGCTGGTCAGGATGCCGAAGGCATGCTACGCAACACAGCCATATCTCGGTTCATGAGGACATAATTCTATAAAGATACTTTTGCATACCTACTTAGCTCTTCAACCAGGAAACCCGACCATGAAGAATAAATCCAAAGACGACTTCTTACTCGAATACCGTCCCAAGTACACTGAGTTCCGCTATTTAATGCAGCAGCGCATCACTAAGGTTCTTCTGGTTTCGAGTATTTATGACTCCTTTATCATCGAAGAAGATGCTCGCCTTTCTGATCAAATTTTCGAGGAGTTTCATAATCTAAACCTTCGCACATTACCCCAAATCTCTAGGGCTTCGTCCGTGGATCAGGCTTTGCGGATGCTGAAAGAAGATGAAGATTATGATCTAGTGATCACCATGCGTCACCTTGGGGCAGTTGATCCCTGGAAGTTCGCCGAGGAAGTCAAAAATGATTTTGATATCCCCGTTATCCTTCTCCTTGATAACACGGCCGATCTTCAATATATCACCACCAAGCAAGGTGAGGAAGAAGTCATTGACAATGTTTTTGTCTGGAATGGGAATCCCACTGTGTTTGTGGCCATGATCAAACTCTTAGAAGATCGCATGAATGTAGATCAAGACATTGAAGAAGGGGATGTGCGGGTCATCATCATTGTAGAAGATTCGGTACGTTTCGGTTCCCTTTATTTACCCGTGCTTTATACAGAAATCATGCGCCAGACGCATTGTTTGATAAAAGAGGGCGGCAATGATTATCACTCTTTGCTCAAAATGCGTTCGCGTCCCAAAATACTTCTGGCCACCACCTATGAAGAAGCCATGCACGATTATAAAAAATACAAGGATCACCTTCTTGGTTTGATAACCGATATTAAATTCCCCCGAGATGGGAAGATAAATGATCAGGCAGGCTTTGACCTGGTACACGCCATTCGAGATGAAGCCCCCACCTTACCGATTATGATTCAATCTAGCCGGGAAGCCAACCGGGAGCAAGCGGAGCGTTTACAAAGCTATTTTGTTAATAAAAATGACCGCTCGCTGATCAATGATTTACAAACATTTATGTTGGATTATATGGGGTTTGGCTCTTTCACTTTTCGATTGCCCAACGATGAAATTGTGGGCGTGGCCAACGACCTTTTCGAGCTTCGTGGGGTCGTTGAGGAGATCCCCCTCCGATCCTTCGTTTACCATGCGCGAAACGATCATTTTTCCGGCTGGTTAGCTGCTCGCGGTGAATTCGCCATGGCTCGGGAACTCAAACCCCGCAAAGTATATCAGTATGACGATCATGAAGAGTTGCGACAATTGATCTTATCCTCTATCGATGAAATTCTACAAGACCGCTTGGGATTGATCGTTGATTTTGAGCGCCACAATTACCACCCCGATTCCCGTTTCGTCCGGCTTCGACCAGGCTCACTGGGCGGAAAAGGCCGGGGCTTGGCCTTCCTTCTTTTTTTGCGCAACTCCTTTAACGCTGGGTTCCGAAAAGAATTCCCTAACATCAACATCCAAATCCCTCGCACATATGTGATCGGCACGGACGCCTTCGAACAATTTATGCAAAACAACAATCTCTATGATTTTGTTTTTTCAGGCGCTACTGATGAAGTCATTAAAGAGAGATTTATCCATGCCCACATGCCGGAATCTTTGTGGCATGACCTTCATTTTATTTTTGAGAACTTCGAAACCCCATTAGCGGTTCGGTCTTCGAATATCTTCGAAGATTCACTTTATCGCCCTTTTGCAGGTGTCTTCGCGACGTACATGATTCCCAATTGTTACCCCGATGTGGGTGAACGAGTTGGTCAATTGGTAAACGCCATCAAATTGGTGTATGCTTCCACATATTTTCAAGAAGCAAGCTCTTATGCCGAAACCCTGGGAATATCTTTGGCCGAATCTCGCATGGCGGTTGTCATACAAGAAGTTGTAGGCACACAGCATGGAAATCGCTTTTACCCTGATTATTCTGGCGTAGCTTCTTCGCACAACTACTATCCCCTTGGAGAGCGTCTCCGGTCAGAAGACCCCATTGCCTACTTGGCCTTGGGGCTAGGGAAAACCGTAGTGGATGGAGAATTATCCCGCCGTTTCAGCCCTAAATACCCAGACATAAACCTCTATTCCCATGCTCAGGAACGCATCAAAGAAAGCCAAAGGAATTTCTATGCTGTCAATCGGGCGTGTCAAAAAATCGATCTAAAAAAAGCGGAAGAAACCTTCCTGGAAAGATTTGGTCTTCGGGAAGCCATACAAGACGGAACCCTCACCAAAATTGCTGATACCTACCGCCCACATGATGGCACCTTCTCTAGTGGATACTGGAATTCCGAAGATGGCTATCCGATCATAACTTTCGACCGCCAATTAAAATACAACACCTTTCCCGTGGCCAAAATCATCAATCGCGTCCTCTCCCTTGGCGAAAAAGCCATGGGCATTCCCGTAGAAATCGAATTTGCGGGTAATTTCTCAGAAGACGGCCAACAGAAGCCAACCTTCTCGTTATTACAAATTCGACCCTTTGTTGAATATGAAGAAAACCTCCAAGGGGGCAAAGACTATCGCCCGGAAGAACTTGTAGCCTTTTCCACCAAAATCTCTGGCAACCGAGCCATTGATGATATTCAAGACATTGTTTACATAAAACCAGAGCAATTTGACTCGACAAAAACACCCGCCATTGCCCTTGAAGTAGACCAAATCAACAAGAAACTGAGGGATGCAAAACGCCCCTATATCTTGATAGGGCCGGGCCGGTGGGGGACTCGTGATCCCCATGTGGGCATTCCCGTAGCGTGGTCCCACATTAACGCCGCCCGTGTAATCATGGAAGCTGATTTACCCACTTTCAAAGTTGACCATTCCCAGGGCAGCCATTTTTTCCACAACCTCATCTCTGCGGGCATACCCTATCTCTGTGTGGAACATGGTACAGAAACCGATTTTGTGGATTGGGTCTGGCTCGACTCCCTCAACGCTGTAGAAGAAACAACCTACCTTCGCCATGTACAAACTGATACCCCCTTCCTGGTCATTGTCAATGGCAAAGAGCACCGGGGACAAATTGTCAAACCTGGAAGAAACTAGAAACCAGGTTTCTCCAAGAAACCTGGTTTCTAGTTTTCCTTACCTCCAAAGGAAAAACAAAATGCCAAGAAACAAAGAAATAATAGACCGCGTCGCTGGCCTGCTCACAGACGAAATAGACCTAGAAAAAATCACCGCTGCCGCTGAGCAAATCTTAGAAGCGATCGGCGAAGACTCAAACCGAGAAGGACTCAAAAAAACACCTGAGCGTGTCGCCCACGCCTACCAGGAGCTCCTAGATGGCTACCGCACAGACCCCATAGAACTTCTCAACGAAGCGGTGTTTCATGTCTCCTATGATGAGATGGTTATCGTACGTGATATTGAATACTACAGCCTCTGCGAACACCACATGCTCCCCTTCATAGGACGGGCCCATGTGGCCTATTTGCCAAATGGAAAAATCATCGGCCTTTCCAAAATCCCCCGCATTGTCGACATGTTCGCCCGCCGCCTCCAAGTCCAAGAACGCATGACCCGGCAAATCGCTGATCTTATCGACGAACTCCTTCATCCCCAGGGCGTGGCCGTCGTCGTCGAAGGCCTCCATCTGTGCTCCGTGATGCGCGGTGTGAAAAAACACGATGCCCGCATGACAACCTCGGCCATGTCTGGCGCCTTTCGCAACAACATGTCCACCCGCCAAGAATTCCTCGACAACATCTCCCGCGGCGCCGCTCCTCTTCATTTTTAATACTTGTGGAATGTAGAACGAATCTCATCACTTTACTTCGATGTGCGCAGAGTCTTAGCGAAGCATAGCCTCACGGTGTGCGCCTTTGGCGGGGCTGCCCGACCGCGCACCTGTCGAAGTGACCAATGGTCTTCCATCTAGGAAAAATGTCGTTCAAGGTTCTGGAGACCTGCGGTCAGACCCAGATGGCTGGTCAGGAGACGCAGCCATATCTCGGTTCATTAAGACCCAAATCCCCCCGCTCCCGCTCAATTTCCACCCCTACCGATTTTGTAAACGGAATCACGGTAGGTTTCTCTACCCGCACCCGCACCCTTTTAACGGCCTCATCCTCCAAACATAGCTTGGCAATATCCGTGGCCAAGGCCTCCACTGTAAGGCGACCCGCCTTTTCAGCGTGGGTGCGGACCTTCTCCGCCACCGTCTGATAATTAACACTCTTCTCAACATCATCGCTGGCCCCCGCCTCAGCGAAATCCCCAAACAAAACCAGGTTAATGAGAATATCCTGTGGGTTTTCTCGCTCCCAATCGTGCAGCCCCAGGATGCCGTGGGCTGTGAGGTCTTTGATGATGATCTTATCCATACTTAGCACTTTCTCGCTTCTCGCTAGGTAAACTTCCTCACCTCTATTCTTGCCTTGCACGCCTTTGGCGTCCCTTTGAGAGAGGAAGCTATCCCCTCTCCTCGTGGGATGCCGTAGGCACACACCGTGAGGGCTAGGGTGAGGTTAGGGTTGTGAGGACACCTCGTTGGGATCTGAAAAGTGCCTCCCCAACCACCACAAACTGATTCCCAGGATTACCAGGGCAATCACTTGCTCTAGGCGAATGCCATTAGCAAGTATGGTGCTGTCACCCCGGAAGCCGTGAATGATGAGGTGGGCGGCCGCGGTGAGGGCTGTAAAACAGCCAAAGGTTTTTCCTTCCCGCCCCGGAACTGTTTCCGCGCTGGGCCAGGTCAAGGCCAGGGTCAGTCCCGCTCCTAGAATCTCGTAAATTTGAGTCGGGTGCCGCCGCGCCTCCCACAGAAAAATCCCCCAGGGTAAAGTGGTGGGGACCCCATAAGCATCCCCCGATGCCAAATGGGCCAGGCCTAGGGCTATCCCCAAAGTGGCCAAAAAGGGGGTCAGGGCATCCAGGGTGGGCCAGAGAGCGAGTTTCTTGTGTCGCCCATAGAAGAAGGCCACTATGGCGGCGAGCAGGAGGCCACCCACTGGGTCAAGCATGTTGGGGGTCAGGGAGAAGAGGCTGAGCGGGTTATCCAAAAAAGCTGGCAGGGATTGCACGGCATAGGCAAGACGCGCGCCGAGGATGCCGGCAAGCAGGGCTGCAAAGACGATGTCGGACAAGGCCTTTCCCGCGACATTGAAGCGTGGGGCTAGGCGTTCGGCAAGGGTTATCCCCAACCAAATTCCGAAGAGTAGAATAAGGCCGGGTGTTGGCGCGGAGAGGGGGCCTATTTGCACGGTGGGGAACATTATTGTCTCCCTCCTAGCAGGTTTTCGATTCTCGTTTGGAGGTCAGCTTCGGGGATGGGGCCGCCGTAGACAATTTCTTGGATAAGGCCATCTTTACCGACAAAAAGTGAGGTGGGCAAAGAGCGGAGTTGGTAAAGTTGGGAAACGCTGCCTTTGGTATCCATTAAGATTGGGTAGCTAAACCCCTCTTCGGCTACGAAGTTGGCAGCGCCTGACACAGTGTCTTGGTGGGTGGCGTTAATGGCCAGAATTACGAAACCTTGGTTTTGGTATTTCTGGTAGACATTTTCCATGCTGGGCATCTCGGCCCGACAGGGAGGGCACCAACTGGCCCAAAAATTGATCATAACCGCTTGGCCTTCGAAATCTGAGAGCGATACCGTCTCTCCTTCCAGCGTTTCCAGGGTGAAATTTGGCGCTAAAAAACCTTCCTGGGGCGAGGCTTGTAGCTGCGCTCCACCATCATCTCTGCTTGCCCATATCCAGCCCGCGCCTATTAACAAAACTACGATTACGAAATACAGCCAATATTTTGAAAGCATTGTGCGCATATTTGTTTCCTTTTCCTTTGGTAGACATTCACTCGAACGTGGGCCAAAGTGTACTGGGGAGCTTGGAAAGAGTCAAGAGGCTGGGGCGTTTTATTATAGGTATCTAATACTATCGCCCTCACCCTGTAAGCGTTCAGACCCTGCCCTCACCTCAATCCTTGCCAAGGCACAGCCTGCGGGCTCGCTCTACGGTGTACAGCCCATGGGCTAGTGCGTGCCGTAGGCAACACCGTACGCAAAGCGTCCCAGAAGGAGAGGAGGCTATCCCCTCTCCTTCTGGGATGCCCAGCGGGCACAGCCTACAACCTGGGGGTTGCCCACCGGGCGGGCTGCACACCGTGAGCAGAGCGAGGGCTAAGTAAGTCTTTGAAAGTTCCTTTATAACTTTCAGACTACGTCACTTTATTTCGATGTGCGCAGTGTCTTCTCGAAGCATGCCCTCACGGTGTGCGCCTTTGGCGGGGGTACCCGACCGCGCACCTGAAGTGACCGAAGGTCTTCGCGATTACGCAGTATCTCTTTAGAGAAGCATACCCTCCAGGGTGCCCCTCTTGGGAAAAAATGTGGCTCAATTACCAGGAGACCTGCGGTCAGGACTAGATGGCTGGTCAGGATGCCGAAGGCATGCTACGCAACACAGCCATATCTCGGTTCATGAGGACATAATTCTATAAAGATACTTTTGCATACCTACTTAGTAGTTTGTCAAATATGAAATGAGGGTTTGTAGTAGCGAACTCGAGTTCACCTTGTGCCTAAAACGGGCACTCTCGTGCCCTGCTGTGCACACCCTTTGGGTGCTACGAACCCATCATACTAGGAACTTATCAGGTAAGATAATGCTTCTTCAAGTTGTCTGAGAGACAATACAGTGAGTGGAAAATCGCTTGTAGGAATTCCGCTTTCGTTTACTATTTATTTTGGAGATTAATATGAAATCTAAGAAACACTTTCCTTGGCGTATGCTTTTGGGTATGATGCTCTTGTTAGCTGTGGGACTAAGCGCTTGTACTGGAAAAACAGGCCCTTCCCTTCCTGAAGCAACTACAGAGAATCAGGTTGATTCTTCTGCTTCAAAAGAAGAAGAAATAAAAGAGCCTACCCCTGTACCCCAACAAACTGAAACAGCGACAACAGCAGTTGAAGAGACAGAAGCCGTTAGTGAAGAAGCTCCTACCCCTTCGCAAACTGAACTTTCAGAAACTGAAGTTGAGGAGAAACCAGTCCCGACCGTTCGGCCAGAGTTGATGGCCACCGACCCAGAAACGGTGAACCTGGCTTCAGGTGATATCCAATTGGTCGAGTTCTTTGCCTTTTGGTGACCGACATGCCGTAACATGGCGCCCATCGTGCATGGGCTAGAAGCTGAATTTGACGGACAGATCGAATTTGTTTATTTAGATGTGGATGACGCTAAGACCAAAGACTTCAAGAACCAACTTGGTTATCGCTACCAACCCCATTTTTTCTTGCTGGACGGAGAAGGGAATGTACTTATGCAATGGCTCGGCCCTGTGACTGAAGAAGATTTCCGTTCTGCATTCGCGGCTGCTTTGGGTCAGTAAAGACTAGTATAGCTTGGCACAAGTTTTTATGCGGTTCTAAGGTGCGTTGCACTCCTGTATTTTGGAGTGCATTGCACCTGGGAACCCCCAAAGGATTTCCGCCATGGAGTACTAGCCCTCTCCCTCTGGGACGCTTTGCGTGCCTTGGCAAGGATTGAGGTGAGGGCAGGGTCTGAACGGTTACCCTTAGAGTAAGGATTATCTGCTCTTGACGTGTCTTCCCTCTCGGTGTATCATACCTCCAATGACCCCCTCCCCCCTGGGGGGGGTAAGGAGTAGCTGATGCCAAACCAAGAAGACGCAAAAAAACGCCTCAAAACCGTCGAAGGCCATATCAGGGGCGTACAGCGCATGATCGACGATGATGCCTATTGCATAGACACCATCTCCCAAATCCACGCTGTGCAGTCAGCCCTGAACAAGGTTAGTACCATGATCCTCGAAGAGCATTTGCACTCTTGCCTGATCACTGCCATCCGCGGCGATGACCCGGAAGAACGCGAGCGCGTCCTTCAAGAGATCATTGACGTTTTCGAGACCGCCACCAAGGTTTAACCATGTGCGCCAAGACCCTAAAGATCTCTGTACTTAAGACCTCTAGGGCCTGAGCGATCCAACCTGTAGGGCAGGTTTATTACCTGCCGTTCCGCTTTATTTTTCACAAGGAGAAAACCCATGAAAACCGTAACCTATACGATCCCTAATATTTCTTGCAACCACTGTGTTCACACCATCAATATGGAAGTCGGTGAATTGGATGGAGTCCAAAACGTAGAAGCTGATGCTGATACCAAACAAGCCACCATCACCTTTCAAAACCCGGCTAATGAGGCGGGCATAAAAACTCTCTTAGCACAAATCAATTACCCGGTGAAAGAATGAGGGATCAAAGGAATCAGAGGAAGCAAAGGTGACAAAGGAACCAGCCTCATCACCCCATCACCCCATCGCCTCATCACCTCGTCACCTCGTCACCTCATCCCTCATTACCTCATCACCTCGTCACCTCATCCCTCATTACCTCATCACCTAATACTATGTCAAAAAACAAACAAATCACACTCCCCATCACAGGCATGACCTGCGCCAATTGCGTCGCCGCTGTCGAGCGTAACATCAAAAAAGTCGACGGGGTAGGGCTTGCGAACGTCAACCTTTCCTCTGAGCGGGCCACAATAGAGTTCGATGCCTCGCTAGTAGGGACGGATGACTTCCTTAACCGCATCGAACGCGCCGGATACGGCATTGCCACAGGCGAAGCTGATTTGATCATCAACCGCCTGAGCGATGATACCGACGCCCGCCGTTTGGAGCGCGCTTTCCTTGAACTGGATGGTGTCTTGGAAGCCAGGGTCAGTTTTGCAACCGAACGTGCCCGTATCACCTACATTCCCACCCTGGTAAGCCAGACGGAATTGCGCCAAACCGTCTCAGCGGCTGGTTTTGAGGCCATTGTCCTGGGAGGCGACCTAGAGGATGCTGAGCGCCAGGCCAGAGAGGCCGAAATAGCGCAACAGCGTCATTACCTGCTCGTGGGCGCCCTCTTCACCCTTCCCCTCTTCCTGCTTTCCATGGGGCGTGATTTCAACCTCCTAGGCGATTGGGCCTTTCAGCCCTGGATTAGGTGGTTGATGTTTGCCCTTGCCACCCCTGTTCAATTTTATGTAGGATGGCAATACTACGTAGGCGGCCTTAAGTCGCTCCGTAACCGCTCGGCCAACATGGATGTTTTGGTCGCCATGGGGTCGACCACGGCCTATTTATATTCCATCACCACCTTACTTGATATTTTACCCGGTCACCTCTATTTCGAGACCTCGGCCATGATTATCACCCTTATCAAGGCCGGAAAACTTCTCGAAGCCCGGGCCAAGGGACGGACCAGTGAGGCCATCAAAAAGCTCATGTCCCTTCAGGCGCAAACCGCGCGAGTGATGCGAGATGGGGAAGAGCTGGAAATACCCGCAGACGAAGTCTTGGTGGGTGACCTCATCCTCGTTCGTCCTGGAGAAAAGATTCCTGTGGACGGCGTTGTGGTGGAGGGGCGTTCCTCTGTGGACGAATCCATGCTCACTGGCGAATCGCTCCCGGTTGAAAAATCCTCCGGCGATCAAGTGGTAGGCGCCACCCTCAACAAATTGGGGCGCCTGAAATTCGAGGCTACCAAAGTTGGCAAAGACACCGCCTTATCCCAAATCATACGCCTGGTAGAAGAAGCCCAAGGAAGCAAAGCCCCCATTCAGAGCTTGGCTGACCGCATTTCAGCCATCTTTGTCCCGGCTGTGATTGCCATAGCCATCCTTACCTTTTTGGTCTGGTATTTCATTATTCCCCTTCCTGTAGGTGCTGAGGTGGCGCTTTTCCCCCGCGCTTTGGTCAACACGGTTGCCGTTCTGGTCATCGCCTGTCCCTGCGCTATGGGATTGGCCACGCCCACCGCGGTCACCGTTGGCACCGGCCGCGGCGCGGAAATGGGCATTTTGATCCGCTCTGGTGAAGCGTTGGAGCGAGCCGGCCAGTTGACGACCGTCGTCCTCGACAAAACGGGAACCATCACACGCGGGCAACCTGCCGTCACCGATATTGTCTTAAGTGATGTCGGGGATTGGGAGGCGGACCCGGATGACCTGCTCCGCTTGGCAGCCTCTGTGGAGCAGGGGTCCGAGCACCCCTTGGGGGAAGCTATCTGGGCCGAAGCGGGGAACCGTTCCCTGACCCTCTCCGAACCAGTGGCCTTCAACGCCGTCGTTGGCCAGGGCGTGGAAGCGGACGTGGAGGGGAAACGAGTCCTGGTGGGCAACCAGCGCATGATGGAATCGCGCCAACTCCCACTGAATGGCACCATCCCCGTCATGGAGCGTCTTCAAGCTGAGGCCAAAACCGCCATGCTCGTGGCCGTGGACGGCGCGGTGCGGGGCGTGATCGCCGTGGCCGACACCGTCAAAGACGGTTCGAAAGAAGCCATAGCGGATTTGAAAGCCATGGGCCTTCGTATAGCCATGATAACAGGAGACAATTCCAAAACCGCCCAAGCCATCGCTACTAAGGTGGGTTTGGATCAAGTATTGGCCGAGGTTCTCCCTGGTGATAAGGCGGACGAAATTAAGCAACTCCAGGCGGATGGAGCTGTTGTCGCCATGGTGGGGGATGGCATCAACGACGCGCCCGCCCTCGCCCAGGCCGACGTGGGTATCGCCATTGGGACCGGGACAGACGTTGCCATGGATGCCGCCGCCATCACGCTCATCAGCGGTTACCTGAGTGGTGTGCCAAAAGCCATAGCCCTTTCCCGGAAAACGCTGCTTACCATCAAACAGAATTTGTTCTGGGCCTTTATTTACAACATCATCCTCATCCCCGCCGCCGCGGCAGGATTCCTCAACCCCATTCTAGCCGCCTCTGCCATGGCCTTTAGCGATGTTTTCGTGATCGGCAACAGCCTGCGCTTAAGACGTTGGAAGAGTTAGTATATGGCGGTGTAAATTCATTGAAGGTTAATATTTACGCTCAAGAAGGTGCGTTGCACTCCTGTTTTTTGGAGTGCATACCCAGAGGGCATAATAATTGCACCTGGGAACGTGATATAATCTAAGAAGAATTTCGGAATTTCTTCCTATGGAGGTGTTGTGACGATGTCTACGGTTCAAATTCGGAGTAAGGGCGTGATCACATTGCCCATTGACCTACGCCGCCGTTACGCAATGAGTAAGGGTGACGTATACACGTTGGTAGACCTGGGTGACGGTTCTTTTTTGATGGTGCCTCAAGTTTCTCAAGTTGCGCACTATGGAGACCGAGTGGCCCAAGTATTAAAAGATGAGAAAGTGTCTGTGGAAGAGATGTTGCAGGTCTTAGCTGAAGAACGAGAAACTTACTACCAAGACCACTATGTCGAAGATTAAGATTTTCTTTGATAGTAGTGCCTTGTTTGCAGGAATTGTTTCTCCAACTGGGGCAGCCCGCGCGTTGTTGGTGCTGGCTGAAACAGGCCGATTTACCTTAATTATCTCTAAGCAGGTGGTCGTTGAAACTGAACGAGCCTTAGCCCGGAAAGCACCAGCCTCATTGCCTGATTTTCGGGAAGCTCTTCGGAGGGCTAATCCTCGGATAACGCCTGACCCATCCTCAGAGGAAATCACCGCTCATCTCCATATCATTTCTCATGAAAACGATGTGCCTATTGTTCTTGCCGCAATGAAAGCGGAAGTGGATTACCTGGTCACTTTCAATCGCCGCCATTTTATCGATGATCCTAGCGTGGCTGCTAAATCTGGCTTGCGGATTGGCACACCAGGTGATGCTTTGAATTGGCTAAGGTTACTTGTCTAACACAAGAAAGATTTCTCCTCGTTTCGGCGAAAAACATACCGAACCTTCGTCGAAATGACATGTTTGGCGATTTGACTTAATGGCCTTGACTCGCAACTTGCAACTAGCCACATGTAACATGCAACCTGCACCTGCTTCTCCCAAACCTGGTATAATACCCGCCTATGTCAACCTACACCAACCTCTCTCGCCGGGACTTTCTAAAAATATCTGCCTTGGGATTAAGTTCCCTGGCCATGCGCCCTTGGAGAAGTTGGCTTAATTTGGGCGATTTCCCCACAGGGGAGCGCTTGGGACGGGTGTGCGAGCCCAAGGTGGAATTGAAGATGCGCCCCGACTACGATAGCCAAACCACGGGCGTTTTGTACGAAGACGCTGTGGTGCCTTGGCTGCGGGAAGTGGTCGGCTATTGGCCGGTGCGCAATAATCAACGTTGGGTTGAGACGCCCCAGGGATACCTCTGGTCGCCCCAAGTTCAGCCTGTTGGCAATCTACCCAACCAACCGGTGGAAACCTTGCCCATTGGCGGAGACAGTCCTGGCATGTGGGTCGAAGTCACCGTTCCCTGGGTGAACGCCATCTTGGAAAACTCTGAACCACAATCCCAATGGATAGAAATCCAGCGTAACCACAAGAATTTACCCCTCCGTTTTTATTACAGCCAAATTCTATGGGTTGACCAGATCAAGACTGGCTCCGATGGGAATATTTGGTATCGTATTAATGAGCGTTATGGGAATCCGGGTGATATTTACTTGGCTCGCGCGGAGGCTTTTCGACCCATCACCCCGGAGGAAGTCACTCCCATCTCTCCCGAGGTGGAGAATAAGCGTGTTGAAATCGATATTAATTATTATCGCCAATACCTTTCTTGTTATGAGGGCGATACGGAGGTCTATTTTTGCCGTGTCTCTACCGGCAAGGCACAGAACTCAACCCCCACATCCTATTATGGTTTTCCCATTTGGCGCAAGTTATATTCCCTTCACATGGCTGGGGGAACTGTTGCGGAGGGATGGGAGTTGCCGGGTATTGGCTGGTCTACTTTTTTCCACGGCACGGGCGTAGCCATTCACTCCACTTTCTGGCACAATAACTACGGTGAGCCCTCCTCGCATGGTTGTGTCAACGTCTCTCCCGAAGATGCCAAGTGGATTTTCCGCTGGACGCACCCCGCCGTTCCCTTCGAGACTGGGGACGTGACCATTTCTGGCGACGGCAGCACGAAGGTTATGGTTAAAGAATGGTGAAATTAGTAATCAGTAATCAGTAATCAGTAATCAGTTATCAGTAAATGTGTCATTTAGTTAGTGGAAAATTCTCTCGTTAGCAGGGATAGCGCTGGTCTGTGACCGAGCGGCATCCCTCTGTTAGAATAGATTCATCAGCCCTCGGGCGTGTAATACTAGAGACTGTCCGACTACCAGACTACCCGACTACTAGACGACCAGACTAGAGACTATCCGACTACCCGACTAGCGACTACCAGACTACCCGACTACCAGACTAGCGACTACCCGACTACCAGACTACCAACCTATGGACACATCAAATCTCACGTACGGACTCGCATTTTTAGCTGGATTAGCTTCATTTCTATCCCCCTGCGTCTTTCCCCTTGTTCCTGCTTACATCGGTTACCTGGGAGGACATTCGACTTCTGACGAGGAAGAAGACAAAAACCACTGGAAAGTTTTTTCCCATGGGGTGGCCTTCGTGATTGGCTTTAGCCTGGTCTTTATTCTCTTAGGAATCGCGACAGCCGCCTTGGGCAATATCCTCTTTGGAATTCGGCCCTGGTTGGCGAAAATTGGCGGTGCTGTAGTCATGCTTTTTGGCCTCCATATGACTGGTCTTATTATCATCCCTATATTGCAATATGATACCCGCGCTCAGTCTAAACCCGATGAAGCGCAGAGTTATCTTTCTTCTGTCTTGATGGGCATTTTCTTTTCGGCAGGATGGTCGCCTTGTGTGGGGCCGGTTTTGGGGGCTATTCTTACCCTTTCCCTCAGTGGCGGCTCGACTTGGACAGGCGCGCTCTTATTGAGCGCTTATTCCGCTGGATTGGCCATTCCCTTTTTGATTGCCGCACTGGGAACAGGATGGGTGTTTTCTTTTTTGCAGCGTTATGGGAAGGCGATGCATTATGTAGAAATTGCTATGGGTGTAGTTCTCGTTGCTGTTGGCTATATGCTCCATATAGGGATATTCAAACAATTGGCCCGTTTTGGTAGTTTTCTTGATGTTGGCCTTTAGCTGTTCCCTAGCCCCCCAAAAGAGGAGAGTTTTTTGTGATAACGGTGACTTTATATGCCCGCTCAGGATGTGGTCTTTGCGATCAAGCCGAGGCAGATTTGGAAGCACTGCAGGCTGAATTTCCCCATCGTTTGGTGATTTTGGATATTGAAGAGGATGAGGGGCTTTTACGAGATTATGGGACGAAGATCCCTGTCATCGAGGTTGGCCCCTACCGGGTTGAAGCCCCTTTTGACCGCCAAAAACTGGCTATGACTTTGGGGGCCGCTCGCGATAGGGCGGCGCAGCTTGAGGCCGCTGGTGATGAGGTGTATCAGAAAAAGGTGGAGCGGGGGCAAAAAATTACCACCGTTGATCGCTTTTTTAGGTGGTTTTCGAATCACTATATGTGGGCCTTTAATACATTTATGTTTCTATATGTAGGCTTAGCGTTTTTGGCCCCCATTATGCAGCACGCGGGGTTGACTGTTCCGGCTCGGATTAATTATTCCGTTTATAGCTTTCTTTGCCACCAACGCGCTTATAGGACCTGGTTCCTTTATGGGAAGCAGATTGCTTATCCGCGAGAGGCTGCTGGAGTGGAGGGTCTTGCCACCTATGAGGAGGTTATAGGCCTTGACCCTGGGGATGATGTAGCGGCGAGGAAGTTTAAAGGCGACGAAAATGCTGGCTATAAGGTTGCCTTGTGCCAACGGGATGTGGCTATTTACGTAGCAATGTTGTTGTTTGGTTTGATTTTTTCCGTTTTTAAGACTAAGATTAAGCCGCTCCCCGTTTTTGCTTGGTTTGTGGTGGCTGTGGTTCCGATTGGTTTGGACGGATTTAGTCAACTTTTTGGTGAACTTAGTCAACAAATGTCGTTTATACCATGGGAATTTTCTCGGGAGAGTACCCCTTTCCTCCGCAATTTGACGGGGTTTTTGTTTGGATTCGCATCTGCTTGGTTAATGTATCCTTATGTGGAGGAGGCTATGGTTGATACTCGGAAAGTTTTGGCCGTTAAATTTTCTGCTTTAGGTGAGGGAGACGAATAAGCGTGCCCTTTCGTGAAAAAAACGGCCTTCGTTATTTTTATTTTTCTAGTTTAGATCTGCCTGAAATCACCCAGGCTGTGTTCACCCGCCAGGGAGGGGTGAGCCATTCCCCTTGGGACACGCTCAATCTCGGCGGGACGGTGGGGGATGATCCTCAGCGTGTGGCGGAAAATCGTCGCCGGGCGTTTCGGGCTGTAGGTCGTTCACTGGATACGCTGTATGATGTTTGGCAAGTGCACAGTGCCCGCGTCCTGCGGGTTATGGGGCCGCTCTCTTCTTCGGAAGAAATTATTAAAGCTGATGCCATGGTGACCGATGAAGCTGGGGTCAGCTTGTTCATGCGCTTTGCCGATTGTGTTCCGGTTTTGTTTTATGATCCCGTTCGAGGCACGCTTGGCATGGCTCATGCTGGGTGGCAGGGGACGGTGGGCAAGGTGGTAAGTGCCACGGTGGAGGCTTTGGCTGCCAACTATGGCACGCGCCCCGAAGATATTTTGGCCGGGATTGGGCCTTCTATTGGTCCCGACCATTACGAGATTGGCCCAGATGTGATTGCCCGTGTGGAGCAGGCTTTCCCGAAAGAGGCTTCTACCCTATTATCTTCCGAGGATGGCGCGGTAAAATTGGATCTATGGAAAGCTAACCAGCTTACCTTGAAGGAGGCTGGTGTTAGGCAGGTTGAGGTTGCTGAAATTTGTACGGCATGTAATGTGGAGGATTGGTACTCTCACCGCGCCGAGAACGGGCGCACGGGCCGGTTTGGCGCTTTGCTTTCTATCCTGAAAATGTAGGGCGGAATGGTATTTCGCCTTCTGGTGATACGCGTAATTTCGTTAGGGAATCTATATTCGTCAAAATGAATGAATACACTGAAAAAATCCAAAATAATCTGAAACAGGTTCGAGAGAAAATGACCGCCGCCGCCCGATCCGTGGGGCGGGACCCGGACAGCATCCGCTTGGTGGTGGTCACCAAAGGCCATTCCGCGGTTATCGTGAAGTACGTTGTTGAAGCTGGCGTTCATACCATTGGCGAGAGTTATGTCAAAGAGGCCGCTTTTAAAATCGACCTTCTTGGTGATTATGATATCGAATGGCACATGATAGGCCATATTCAGAGCGGTAAGGCCCGCCATGTAGCGGCAAACTTTGCTTATGTGCATTCGCTGGATCGTTTGGAATTGGCTCAAGACTTGAATAAAGCGGCCGGTGAATTTTCTCGTCACTTGCCGGTTTTGCTGGAGTGCAACGTCAGCGGGGAAGAGACAAAACATGGCTGGCCAGCCTGGGATGAGGAACGTTGGCCCCGCCTCGAAGAGGAGATAGCTCCGGTGATGAAAATGGAAAACCTGCGGGTTGAGGGGCTGATGACTATGGCCCCCTATCACCCAGACCCTGAAAACTCTCGTCCCTATTTTCAGCGTTTGCGCCGCTTGCGTACTTACTTAACTGAAGCTTTTCCCACCCATGACCTCGCGGAACTTTCTATGGGCATGAGCGGGGATTATGAGGTCGCTATTCAGGAAGGGGCGACCATGATCCGCATTGGAACTGCCATTGTTGGCCCTCGAGACAGGTAGGCCGAAATGGTACTTCAACAGGGAGTCGCTCTGCGTTCCTCTGGCGACCAATTCGCCCGAACATTTACTACCCCATTACATAATACTAAAGGATGTCCATTGATGATAAATACACTAATAGTCTTACTAGAAATTGCAGCTCAGCTTATCTCTTTGTTGGTGATCGTGAAAGTTATTCTCTCTTATTTTATGGATCCGATTCATCCCACCCGCCAGACCGTGGACCGTTTGGTAGAGCCGATGTTGGCTCCTATCCGGGGTATCGTGCCGTCTTTTGGCATGGTGGATTTTAGCCCTGTGATTCTCATTATTCTGGTGAGATTAGTAGCTTCACTCTTGCGCAATTTACTACTTTCATTGATAATATAGCCAGGTGTTATTTTTAGGAGGAGGATCAAAATGAGAGAGAAGAAATATCGTTTCAGCGATGGAGAAGTAGGGGCTGCTTTAGCCATTCGAATTATCCCACGCGCCAGGAATAATGAGCTTGTGGAAGTCCTCCATGATGGCACTATCAAGGTGCGCTTGGTTGATCCAGGGGCGAATTTGAACGAAGAGTTGATATCATTCTTGGCCGACGTTTTAGCGTTACCTGTTGAAAGACTCAACGTTGTGGCCGGCAAAACTAAGCGTGATAAATTAGTTTCCGTGTTGGACTTGGATCCGGAAGATGTTCACAAGAAAATCCTCGCTAATTTAGCCAGCTAGACCAGTAAGACCACACAGACCACTCAGCCCACTCAGACCACCCTCACCCCAACCCAAACATAGCTGGATCCGGTATTTCTGCCCCGGCGGTTGCCAAGTGCCATAAGGCGTTGAAAGCCGCTTGCCCCACAGATGGTGATCCGCTGTAAAGGGCGTGGTAGAGGGCGGGGAAAACGTTGGCAATTCCCCTTCGTTGAATGAGTGAGAGGGCGGCCAATTGTTGCTCCTCGGAGCCTTCTTGAAGGGCTTTGCGCAGCATCTCCTCGGCCGAATCCTTGTCTGAAATTCCAATCCCATCTTCACCGGCAAAGGCGATCAGCCATGGGGTGTCTTCTAAAGAGGGAAGTGGGGCGGGAATGGAGGAGGGGGTGATTTGCATATCTTCCAAGGCTTGCTGGGCTGCATCTCGCACGATCCACTCGCTCTCTTCTACTTGCATTTTTTCTAAGATATGGATTGCCCACAATTCATTGATGCGTTTAAGGCCGTACACAGTGGCATGTTGAACCAAAATATCATCCATGCCGCTTCCCTCTTGGAGAGCTGGGTGGCCCTCTTCAGGATCATTGGCCAACGCCTCAGCGGCGGCCCGGCGGAGCTCTTCACTTCCGGTGAGGAGGGCTTCAGCAACCACATCCAGGGCCGATTTTGTTCCAATATTCACCAAGGCCAAACAGACAGCTCAATTGGTTTCGTGGAGTCATTCATCGCTTGGGTAATGGCCTTGAGAATGTTTTGACGATCCTTTGCTCCTTTGGGGAGGATGGATAACCATTTACCAGTTTTGAGTAATCCCCTGGCGAGCATATCGTCTTTCTGAATGAGCTTCCTTGCCCAGGTGCCTATCTCTCGTTCAGTGGCCATGTAGTGCAGGGTTTGGCCTTTGAATTCCCAGTCTGGCTGCTCGAATAGCCGGTCAATATCCTCATCCGGGACCATATCCGTGATTTGTGCTGCCAGATAACCGGCTATGGGCGTGTGACTGAAACTGAAATTATCCTCGCCGCAGGATACAAGGAAGCCATTTTCGAGTAGTGAGGACAATAGGAGATCCAAGGGACTGGTTTTCCCTTCTTCCTCTTCGCTGGGACTATACTCCTCTATTTTTACCCAGGCTTTGGCCTCTTGATCCGAAAAGGTGATTTGCCGGGCGTTCACGGCTTGCCAGGCGATGTTGATTAGAGCCGGTGAGCAGAAGGGGATCAATACTTGTGCCTTCTGCGACCTCTTCTTGGGGAGTTGCGTAGCGTTCCCATAAGCGTCCCCATCGTTGAGCAAAATCAACCCGATCCTGTTTGCTCCACCCCGCCACCGCCATGGGAACCAGGCCCAAATCCAGGAGACCGTCAATATACTGGTCAGAGGCGGTGACAACAACGCGCAGGTTGGGGAAGCGTCCTAAAACTTTGCCTATATATTGAGTAACACTCCGGACATCTTTGGAGGGTAATTCGTCTAAGCCGTCCACCACCAGCAAAGCCAGGCCTTTCTCGAGGAGGGCTTGGACCAGGTCGGGCAGTTGCCGGATTGTGCGTGGTGTAGGATTGGCTTGGAGTGTGCTCACCATGGTTTCCACGGGATTTTCGGTCGGGATCTGGAGAAGAAGGTTCGCAGCAGAAAGGTAGAGGGGAACGAGTTGGTTCAAATCTTCACTTTCAGTTTCCTGGCGGGCAATTTGTGAAAGGCAATCAGCCAGAGTGACTGTTTTTCCGCTCCCGGGAGGGCCGATGAGGGCCAGATTCGCCCCACCTTGGAGAGCTTCTTCCAGCGTGAGGGTGGGCGCCTGATACGCGAGGGCCATAGCTGGCCAATCGGGCATGTAGGGCAAGATTTTTTGGGCGATGTCTTGGGAGGGTAAGTCTTTTCCGGGGCTGAAAGTGGGCGGAGGGGCCAGCAGACGGGGCGGGATCAGGATTTCATCCAACGAAAAAAGAGGCGCGGCCAGATGCTGTTTTTGGACGAGTTCGAGCGTGTTATTGCGTTGAACTTGTTCAGCACTCAGGGAACGTTTTTCTTGAGCCTTACTGGCCCGTTCTTTAAGACGTTGGCGTATTTTTATTGCATAAGGACGAAGCTTAGACGCCAGCCACCAAAAGAGACTTGCGGCCAAAAATCCCAGCCAAAAAGAACGTGGATGAAAGCGAAAATTAAACATAATCATTATCTCCCATGTAATATTCGCTTACAGGTGCTGCATTGGGTAAGCTGGCTTGGAGAATTAGCAATTTGGTGAATGGCAGAGGGGATACGAGTCCCGCACGCTGCGCAACTTTGATCGTCTACCGCCGCAACCGCGATCCCAGCTCGCGATTTGCGAGTAGTTTCATAAAGCTTCAAATCTTCGGGTCTTATTTCCGGAAGATAGTCAGGCCGTTTCGCACGCTGATCCTCGATTTTGGATTCCAGAATTTCTTTTTCAGCCTTTAATTCCTTGTGGAGGGTTTTACGTTCGGTGCGGACTTTACGTAGTTCCTGAGACGCCTTGTCATGGGCCTCTTGGGCTTCATCCGCCTCCAGCATAGCTTCTAACTGCCGCTCTTCCAGAACGTCCAAGTAGCGTTGAAGCGAGTCCACCTTCTGTTGCAGGTCTTCTAATTCTTTGGGGTTTGTCACCCTTCCCCCGTATAATTGGGATGTTTTTCGTTCGATTTCTAGTTCTTGGGCTTCTACTTCATGGGCTGCTTTTTTGAGCGATTTTCGTTTTTCTTCTAGAAAATGTTTTTTCACCTTCTCTTGGTGGACAGCTTTTTGGAGGACCTCATCCTTCCCAAGCATTGCCTCAATCTCTTCAACCCGTGCTTGGGCGCGGTCTATTTTCGTGTCCAGTTGTTGGAGGCGATATAGTTGCTGCGAACGGCTCATAGTCTAACTCCTATTGAAATTATAGATGTGCTCTCTCAGGAAAGCAAGGGGGCGTTAGCTCGCGCACCCAAAAAACCTGATAAAATAGGGATATGAATGAAAGACGATTTTATTTTATCATTGCTTTGCTCGTAATACTAGCAATCACCCTCCCCTATCTTTACGCCGTCCGTGCTGGTGGATCAGAATATGTTTTTGGGGGATTTTTAATCAACGCGCGAGATGGAAATTCTTATCTCGCTAAAATGCGTCAAGGCTGGGAGGGGGCGTGGCGTTTTCGTCTCACTTATTCTCCGGACCCTGGGGAAGGGGTTTGGTTCATCTATATTTTTTATTTGGGATTGGGCCACCTGGCTCGCGTCTTGAACGTTCCGCTTTTGCTGATGTTTCACCTTGCCCGCCTGGCGGGAGCGGTGTGCTTGCTTTGGGCTTTGACCCGTTTGTGGAGGTCGCTCTTCCTGTCTCCCCACCATCGGAAACTCGCTTTTGCCATCTCCGCCTTGTCTTCCGGATTGGGATGGCTGGGACTCCCTTTTGGAGCCTTTACGTCCGATCTTTGGGTTGCGGAAACTTATCCATTTCTCTCCACGTATACCAACCCTCATTTTGCATGTAGCCTGGCTCTGCTGGTGTTCTTGTTGGTGCCAAAGGCGCCGAAGTCTCCCAAAAATACTTCCCAACGAGCTAAAAAATGGTCGGGCTTCTTATGGCCATTCCTGGGAAGTTTCGCCCTCAGTCTAATGGCCCCTTTCGGCGTGGTGATCGTCCTCCTGACCAAAGCTGTCCTGCTTATTCTTAAAACCGTGGAGACCCGGTCTGAATTTTGGCAGAAGCTTGTTGAGTCCGAAGGATTCTGGTCGATTGTCGTCATCGCCTTGGGCGGCCTACCGGTCCCAATTTACGAGCTGTGGGCCATCCATGCCGACCCTGTCTATAGGGCTTGGAATGATCAAAATCTAACCCCGGCCCCTCCTCTCTGGGATGTGTTTATCGCCTTATCACCTGCTCTGGTTATGAGCATTCTTGGCCTCCGCCTGGCCTGGAAAAAGGACGATCGTTTCCGTGTCTTGGCCGTCTGGGCCGGAACGAGCCTGATATTGCTCTATGTCCCCTGGAAACTACAACGGCGTTTCATGATGGGCTTATTCATCCCCTTGGCTGGTTTAACCGTGCTTGGCATCGATTGGCTCAAAAAAAGGATCAACATCCACTACCGCACATTGGTAATCCTTTTCTTTGTTCTTTCCCTGCCCACCAACCTGATTCTCATTTTCTCTGGCCTTCACGCCGCCCAGACACATGCGCCAAACGTTTACCTTTCCGCTGACGAGGTACAAGCTTTCGCCTGGATTGAGGAAAACGTCCCCCCTGACGCCCTCATCTTGACCGGCCCCGAGACTGGCCTTTACATTCCCCCTCACACTGGGCGTCGTGTCCTTTACGGCCATCCCTACGAGACAGCCAATGCCGAAGCGGCCAAATCGACCGTGACCGCCTTCTTCACCGGCGAAACAGCCTCCGCCCAGGCCGAATCACTCCTTCGAACACGAAACATAGACTACATCTTCCGTGGTCCACGCGAAAAAGAGCTAGGCCAATTACCAGCGCTTTCTACCCTAACCCCCATTTTCTCCAATAACACAGTTCACATCTACGAGATGATGCCATGACCACCGAACCCTCCCCAAACCCCCAACCTCCAACCTCCAACCTCCAGCATCCAACCTCCAACCTCCAACCTCCAACATCCAACCTCCAACATCCAACATCCAACCTCCAACATCCAATCCCCAATCCCTCCTCCTACTCCTAATTCCTATAATAGCCCTCCTCCCCGCCTTCTTCGGCATCCCTTACTCTTCCCCTGACGCCCTCTACACTGATTTCTTGATTTCCCATTACCCCAACGCTCTTTACCTAAAACGTTCCCTCCTCGAACATCACACCATTCCTCTTTGGTCGCCCACCATCCTCAGTGGTTATCCCTTTGCCGCCAATCCCCTTTCTGGGTTGTGGTATCCGCCAGGGTGGGTGGCGTTGCTTTTTCCACTACCTCTGGGATTTACCATCCTCATAGCTCTCCACCTTATCTGGGGAGGATTGGGCTTCTACCTCCTCATGCGAGCGGAAGGCTTGGGCCATTTACCAGCTCTCTTTGGCGCTTTGGGATTTGAACTCATGACCAAGCTCTTCGCCCACTTTGGAGCCGGCCACCTTACCCTCCTCTATGCTGTGCCCTGGACGCCTTGGCTCCTTCTTACCCTCACTCCGCCCCTCACCCAAGAGGAGAGGAGGTCTGTCTCCCCTCTCCCTG
>JAANWX010000113.1 GCA_018263575.1 Chloroflexota bacterium
ATTACCTGGAGACCTGCGGTCAGGACTAGATGGCTGGTCAGGATGCCGAAGGCATGCTACGCAACACAGCCATATCTCGGTTCATGAGGACATAATTCTATAAAGATACTTTTGCATACCTACTTAGTAGTTTATGCACCGGGCAGAGTCTATCATAAGGCGGGAGGATTGCAAATGTAGCCCGCCATCCGTCTCTTCCTCACCCGTCTATTAGTCTCCGCTATTGTGTTTTTTGATCCGTTTTGCGAAACGATTGAGGGCTTCTTGGACTTTGTAGTTGAAGGTTCCGGGCGGGTAGTCGCCATTTTCATCGCGTTGACCGGCTTCTAAATCGGTGAGGATGGGAATGCCCTCGTCGAAGGTATTGATGGGCCACACGTGAAATTTTCCCGCTTCCACGGCGGAGATGACCTCGTCATTCAGCATCAGATGGCGGACATTCGCGGCTGGGATGAGTACGCCGTGCTCACCTGTGAGGCCCTTCTCTTGGCATACTTTGAAAAAGCCTTCTATTTTTTCGTTCAGGCCGCCCACGGCTTGGATGTTGCCATGCTGGTCAATGGAGCCGGTGATGGCCTTGTCCTGGCGGATGGGGATGTCACCGAGCGAGGATAGGAGGGCATAGAGTTCGGCCGCCGAGGCGCTGTCTCCTTCCACGCCGCCATAGGATTGCTCGAAGGTTAGGCTGGCGGTGAGGTTGAGGGGTTTTTCTTGGGCGTATCTCTCGCCTAGAAATCCGCTGAGGATCAGGACGCCTTTGGTGTGGATGGGGCCGCTTAGCTCGGCTTCGCGCTCGATGTTGACGATGCCATCATCTCCCGGTCGGGAGGCCGCTGTCAGTCGGTTGGGCTTGCCAAAGGCAAAGTCTCCCAGGGCTAGGACGCTGAGGGCGTTTACTTCCCCTATGGCTTTTCCTTCCACGCGGATTAAGATTGTGCCCTCGGTGATCATTTCTCGTGAACGTTCTTCGGCCAGGTTGTTGCGGTAGATGCTTTCATGGATGGCGCGATTGACGGATTGGACGGTGACTAGGTTTTGCTTTTCTTTTTTAGCCCAATAGGCGGCTTCTTGGATGACGTTGGTGATTTTTCCTAGCTGGGTGGTGAGTTTATCTTGGTTGCCAGCCGCGCGGGCGCCGTATTCAATTAGGCGGGCTACGGCGGTGTTATCGAAAGGGGAAAGGTCATTGTTGTTGACTACTGATTTAACGAAGAGGGCATAATCCCCCTCGTTTTGGGGCGTGCGTTCCATCACGGTCGCAAAGTCTGCTCGTATCTTGAATAATTTGGCAAAATCCTCGTCGTTCTCGCGCAGGAGATGGTAGAGGAGGGGGGTCCCAAAAAGGACAACTTTTGTGTTGAGGGGGATAGATTCTGGTTCGAGGCTTACGGTGCTCAGCGCTCCGGCCTGTGAACTAAGCTCTAGGATGCGAATTTTGGCATCCCGGAGGGCGCGTTTGAGGCCTTCCCAGGCATAGGGGTTGAGCAAAATATCGCGAGCGGGGATGAGCAGGTAGCCCCCATTGGCGCGATGCAAAGCTCCGGCACGAATGAGGGTGAAATCGGTATGTGAGGCGCCCATGATGAAGCGGTGTTCGATTTGCCCAATCAGGTTATGGTAAGAAGGATGGCTTTCTAGGATGACGGGTGCGCCTTCTTGGTCAGCATTATTAACGATGACGTTCACCTCGTATTTTGTGCGCCATTTCTCCCTTTCCTTTTTGTCTTCCTCGTCTTGGGTCCGGAATTTATCTGCGTTTTTGACGATATCTTCTTGGAGGGCATCGATGTGATTGATAACTTGTTCTAACCCTTTGTATTTGGATTTTATGTTTTGAAAGAGAGGACTTGTGGCGAAGGACGCAGTTTTCTTGTCGAATTCTTGAATCTTCTTCTTGATTTGAAGGTTGATCTCATTGATTTTGGTGATCGTCTTTTGGAGAGCTTGTTCTAATTCTTTTTGCGTAGCTGTTAATTCTTCCTTCTTATCGGGAGGTAGTTTTTGTAGGGTTTCTCTATCGAGGGGTTCTCGTTCTGGTGAGGCGGGGACAAGGATAAATCCCACCTGGGTTTGGGAAAGTATAAAGCTTTTTTCTCTAACTTTCTGGTTCAGTTTCTCGAATTCTTTTTCTTGTGTCTGTTGTAATTCCTTTGTTAAGGCTTGGCGCTCTTTTTGATAACTTTCACTGCTAAAGGTTTTTTGAATTTCCTGGTGAGTCTGTTCTATAAGTTCTTCTATATCTTCTTTTAAGTCCATGCTTCGACCCGCAGGCAGCCTAAGTGCTTTGGGTTTTCGCGCATCTTTAAAATTGCTAAGGTAACACCAGTCATCGGGTGTAGGTTCAGAGGCGGCTTTGCGCTCTAAATAGGCTTGGCTCAAGGTGGTTCGGCCTGAATCCGGAATGCCCATTACAAAAATGTTGAACCCTTTGCCGGGAACTTCACTCCCTAATTCTAGGGCTTTAAATGCTCTGGGTTGGCCAATAACTTTTTGGAGGGTTTCAAGGTCGTCTGTGGTTTCGAAACCTAGCGATTGGGGAGAACTTTTTTTGCATAGTTGTTGTGGGGTAAGTCCTTTTATTGACATTTATGCCTCCGGAGAGTGGGTGGATGTGCGCGTGGCGGGGATTCATTTCCAAGTGTACTGTAAATGGGCCTGAGCGTCAAATTTTAAACTGAAAACCAGGTTCTAAGAAGAACCTGGTTTTTCGTTAAATAGGTGCTTTCAACACGCGCCACGGTGAGAATTCACGACTGAGAGAGTATTTGGGGTACTCTAGAGGAGAGAGGATAGCAAGTTATTAGGGGATTTTTGGAACTTCGATCACACAATTATCTTTGCCAAACTCGCCGAGCACGTACTCGTCAGCCT
This sequence comes from Chloroflexota bacterium, assembly GCA_018263575.1. Classification (GTDB taxonomy): domain Bacteria; phylum Chloroflexota; class Anaerolineae; order Anaerolineales; family UBA11858; genus B10-G9. Next base: position 2,872 of record JAANWX010000113.1, read on the forward strand.
CCCATTCGTTATACCATTTTGTGCCGTTCAGCAGATAGCGGAATTCGTATTTTTGGCCTGGTTCTAAGTCGATAGCGATTTTGAAATCACCTTTTTTTAGATGATCCATGGGCAGGGATTCGCGATCCCAATCATTGAAATCACCTACCAAGTGGGCGGTTTTGACTTCATAATCTTCGGGAAGTTCTTGTTTTGAGAGCCGGAAAGTGATTTTATAGGTTTGTCGGGTTTTGATATATTGTTTCTTTATCATGGGTATCCTTATACCTTACTAACGTAGAAAATATGACTTTTATCCTTGACCGATAGTGATTTTATCATATATTATTTTAGCTTGGCTAGGCTATTGCCCTCCCCCTGTTTCTGACGTTTGGCAAAATCTGAGATTAGGTTTGTACCTGTGGATTTAGGCTAAAGAAGTGTATAGTGTTAGAGGAATTCTAGCTTCTCACGCCCTAGTTCACAGCGGTAGAAGTTTTTCATTGGTTACTCGCCCAAGACCTCCGAGGTTTACGTCTTTATAACCTCTGAGGTCTTGGGGACGGAGCAATTTAACCAGAAAAAGATTTATGCCATCGACTGCTAGCCTTTATTAATAAGAGGAAGATTGAATTATGTTACGAAAATTTCTTATTTATTTATCTCAAGCTGAGTGGGCCAGGCACATGGCACGCAATTGGAAACTGACCTGGAAAGTTGCTTCTCGTTTTGTGGCTGGCGAAACACTCGAAGAAGCTTTGAATGCCATCCAAGTTTTGAATGAGGACGATATTAACGCCACCTTAGATCACCTCGGTGAGCATGTTTCTACGCGAGAAGAAGCTGTCGCCGCCGCGGGTGAAATCCTAAAACTCCTGGATGGCATTGACCGAACTGGCGTGCGGACTGGGGTGTCTATCAAATTGAGCCAGATTGGGCTGGGAACGGATAACGCCGTATGCGAGGAAAATTTACGGGCCATTTTGGAACGTGTCAAAGAACAAGGTAATTTCCTGCGCATCGATATGGAAGATTCGCCATTTACGGATATTACCCTGGATTTATTCTTCAAGATGCAGGAAGAAGGCTTTGCGGATCACGTAGGTATCGTCATCCAGTCTTATCTCTACCGGAGCGAGGAAGACGTTCGAAAAATCCTAGAAAAAGAGGGGGGAATCCGCATTTGCAAAGGTGCCTATAGTGAACCCATTGATGTCGCCTTTCCCCAAAAAGGAGATGTTGACGAGAACTTTGACCTTTTGACGCGGATCATAATGGACGCCTCCCTGGAATTGGGAAGCAGGATAAGCCCTGACAAAAGAACCCCTCCTATCCCGGCCATTGCTACCCATGACGAAGACCGTATTGACTACGCCAAGGCCTATGCCGCCGAAATCGATTTACCAAAAGAAGGTTTCGAGTTCCAAATGCTTTACGGTATTCGAAGTGATATCCAACGCCAATTAGTGGCAGAAGGCTATCTTGTGCGCGTTTACGTGCCCTATGGCACGGAGTGGTACCCTTACTTTGTCCGCCGCCTCGCTGAACGCCCCGCGAATGTATGGTTCTTCATCTCTAATTTCTTCCGGGGATAGACCAACGCCGCTTTTCCATAAAAGCCCTGCCTTTTTCAAGGCAGGGCTTTTTTCTTAGATGCCTAACCTTTTCCCTCACCCTAATCCTTCGCGAAGCATACCCGAAGAGGTGCTCCCCGGCACCCCAGCACCCCATCCCCCCAGCTCCCATCCCCCCTACCATCACACATCAGAGCGGTTATAATAGTGCCCATGGATAAAACCGACCTTCAAATTCTCCTCCGCCGCTCACGCCCCTTTCACTTGCTGACCGTGATCATAGCTTACGCTCTGGGCGTAGGTATTGTTCACTATTTGGGCCAGCCTATTCATCCCGGAAATTATTTTTTGGGCCAAGCCTGGATCACAGCTCTTCAACTAGGCAGCTATTATCTCGGAGAATATCTGGGAACCCCGGCCGAGCTTGGAATACTCAATCGCCTCCCTTATGGCCAGCCGCGAGAAGATGACTTGGAAGGTCTCTCGAAAGAAATTGCCCTGTACACTTCCGTCATTTTCTTCGCCCTTGCCGCGGCGTTGACGGCCTTATTGGGACTTTCAGGAACGCTCAACATGCCCCTGGCCCTTCTCATGACCATTATCTTTTTAGGTTTTGTGATTGATTTCATCCCGGGCCTCAACCTCGCGGATTCCGCGTACCTTGAATTGATAACCACCTTGTTATTGATCATCCTCACGCCTGCTTTTGGGGTTTTGGTCCAAAGCGGTGAACTTCATCGCTTATTGGCCATCAGCACTTTCCCCCTTGCCGCCTTGCACCTGGCCATGTTGATAGCTCTCCAATTCCCAGCCTATGGTTCAAATATGGCTCAGCATAAAAAAACACTCCTAACCCGTTTGGATTGGCGGCTTGGCATTCAGTTTCATAATCTCTTGATCATCATCGCCTTCTTGCTGATTGGGCTGTCAGCCTTATTTGGTTTCCCACCTGACATGCTGCTGCCCATTTTTTTAGCTTTACCTTTTGGAGCTTATCAAGTTTGGCACTTGAACCGAATTTCCCAAGGTGCGCCCACGCGCTGGAAAGTGCTTAGCCTAAACGCCATCATCACCTTTGGCTTCACCGCCTATTTATTCACCTACATGTTTTGGACACGCTGATCCTATGCCTGAATTCTTAAACCTACTCCCCCCCGACGATGCTCTAAACAAATTCCTGGACGCTCTCCCAACCTATGTGGAGACTGAGAAGATTCCCACCTCGCAAGCGGTTGGCAGAGTGACCGCTGCCCCGGTCTTGTCGCCCCATCCTTTGCCAGAGTTCAGGCGTTCTACGGTAGATGGATACGCCGTCCGCGCCGCCGATACCCACGGAGCCAACCAGTCCCTGCCTGTCTACCTGACTCTGCGGGACGAGGTCCCCATGGGCGCAACGCCGGACTTCACCGTGGAAAAAGCGGGATGCGCCCTCATTCACACGGGAGGTATGTTGCCGCCCGGCACCGATGCCGTTGTCATGGTGGAATACACCCAAACCTCCCGCCCGGGAGAGGTCGAAATCCTCCGCTCCGTTGCTGAGGGTGAAAACGTGATCGAGATTGGAGAAGATGTCTCCCAGGGGCAGGAAGTCATCCCCCAGGGCAGACGCCTTCGCGCGGCAGAGATTGGGGGGCTGATGGCCCTAGGGATGACCGAGGTGCTGGTGGCCCGATCTCCCAGGGTGGGCATTCTCTCCAGCGGGGACGAAGTCGTGCCGCCCGGGCAGCGACCCGCGCCGGGACAGGTTCGAGACGTCAACACCTACACCCTCAGCGCCCTGGTGGAGCGCGCCGGAGGGGTCCCCCTCACGTATGGCATTATCCCCGATACTCGGGAAGATATGGAGGCCGCCGTGGCCAAAGCCAAAGACGAATGTGAACTGGTAGTGGTCACAGCCGGTTCTTCGGCCAGCACCCGGGATCTAACGGCCGAGGTCATGGACGCTCAAGGGGAGCCGGGCGTCTTGGTGCACGGAGTCAATGTTAGGCCTGGTAAGCCCACTATTCTGGCCGTCGCTGAGGAACGAGCTTTCATCGGTTTGCCGGGGAATCCCGTTAGCGCTCTGGTCATCGCGGGGCTCTTCGTCACCCCCACGCTGCGGGCCATGCTCGGCCTCCCCCCCGAACGTCTCCAGCCTACCCTCCCCGCCAAGTTGACGCTTAATCTCTCCTCCAAAACTGGCCGCGAAGATTGGATTCCCGTTCAAGTCCAGCCTTCCCCGGCTGGGGGTTATCACGCCGAGCCTATCTTCGGAAAGAGTAACCTGATTTTCACCCTGGCGAGGGCCAATGGCCTCATACGCATTCCGGCTGACGCCAATGGTTTGCGGGCTGGAGAAGAAGTTGCGGTAAGAATATTTGATGCCTGAAAAGCATATCATGGAACTTTCCCTGTTACCCCTCCTCCTCTACATCCCACTTGCCGCTTTTTATTTGGTGAGCACTGTCATTAATTTCCTGAGAAAGCGTCTTCACCAGGCGGCGGATTATTTCCTTGTCCTTTTCCTGGGGATTTCATTTCTAGAAACCCTCCTCCTTATCCTGCAAACAGTAGGCGTTTTCGAGGTTTTCATTCCCCCTGTAGAAGAGAATTTGCCACACTATGGGATACTGCTCTTGGTAGGGCTGTGTCTTTCCTTATCGCTCTTGCTCTTTAAGAAAAAAGGCCCCGGTTGGATATTCCTAGGCCTTGACTTGGTTTGGATAGCGGGAATTCTCCTGGTTGACGCCAAAGCCATTCCCCTTCCCGATACGCTTTGGGTGACTCCGAAAATTGGTTTTTATACCCAAAATATGTCTTGGGCCGCTTTACTCATTGGGTGGGGAGCACTTGTGGTTGGGACGGGCGCCTTCCTTATCATACGCTACGTCAAGGCCCGAACAGTGTTCATTAAAAACCGGGTTCGATATTGGGGTGGGGCCTTGATCGTATTTTCAGGAGGGGCACTTCTATTTTTGTTGGGGATTGAACACGCAGGCAGCTTTTTCTTGTTTGTAGCTTCTTTGGCAATTATTTATATCATTCGCACCTACCGCCTCCCTGATTTTCAAGCCATGGCCTACAAATTGATCAGCGCCACCTTGACAGGTTTGATCTCTCTATTGCTTTTCACCTTTGGCTTTCTCCTTGGCGAGCGGATTTTAGGGAGATATTCCTGGTACCGGTCGATTCTAAGCAGCCTTCCCATGGCCTTGATACTCATCATTTTCTATAACCCGCTCCAAGAAAAAGTTAAAGAAATCGTCCAAATTTTAACCGGGGAACCATATAACCGTGACCGTGCCCTGCGCGAGTATAGTAAAAGTATTAGCAGTATTTTAGAAATAGATTTGTTGGCCACTGTTTCCGTAGGATTAATTTCCGAGGCCCTAGACCTTGTGGGGGGAGCCTTATTTTTAGTGGACGAAGTAGAGCTTGGAACCGGCGTATCTGGGTGGCGTTTACGAGGCGTGAAGGGAATGGGAGGTACGCTCCCAAACTTGGATATCTTGACAGAAAACAACATCTTCGCGCGTGTTTTTGTCGGTGAACAACGCCCTCTTACCCACGCCGAAATCGATCTTTCGCACAAATTTCAAACCCTTCCTGAAAATGTCGTCTCCTGGCTCCAAGCCCTGGACGTGGAAGTCTTTATCCCCATCCATACGAAATCTGAATGGGTTGGGTTATTTGCTTTAGCCCCCAAACGCTCTGGGGCCTCTTATTCGAGCGAAGATTTAGAATTGTTGGGCACTTTGGCAGATCAAACAGCAGTCGCCCTTCAGAACGCTCGCCTGGTGGAGAGCCTGACTGTGGTCAACAACGAGTTTCGACGCGCGTACGCTGCTATGGAAAACGCCCACGAGAAACTGGAACGCATCGAACGCACGAAATCAGATTTCATCAGCATCGCCTCTCACGAGTTGCGCACACCCCTCACCGTGATGAATGGGTATACCCAAATGCTCTCTTCTGATGGCGAGTTGATGGAAAACCCATATTACGCTGATTTAATCGAAGGTTTATTAGGTGGCGCTGACCGTTTACACGAGATCATTGAAAGCATGTTGGATGTGGCCAAAATTGACACCCGCGCCTTAGAACTCAGGACCCAACCAATTGACCTTGCGGTTCTTCTTCAACGCGTAAGTCGCAATTTTGAGCGTGATATTCAGGTCAGGGAACAATCTCTGCTTTTCCAAGGCCTGGAAGATGTCCCAAAAATTCAAGGAGATCCCCAGACCCTTGAGAAAGTTTTTTCGAACCTGCTCAGCAACGCCATTAAGTACACGCCCAACGGAGGAAAAATCACCATTGGTGGACAACATATTCCCCCCACATCTGGCTTGTTGGAATGGGAAGGGGTTGAAGTCGTGGTTAGCGATACCGGAATAGGCATTGACCCCCAGGCGCAAAAAGAAATCTTTACCCGCTTTTACCATGATGGCGATGTGGGTTTACACTCTTCCGGAAAGACGAAATTCAAAGCCAGAGGAGCGGGTCTAGGCTTGGCCGTAGTTCAGGGCGTGGTCGAGGCCCACGGCGGCCGCGTTTGGGTAGAGAGCGAGGGAAAGGACGAGAAGAACTTCCCCGGGAGTGATTTTCACATCATCCTCCCCCTCCACCAGCCGGCCCAAAACCTGTGAAAAACAACCAGGTTTTTCATACCCATCACGCCCTCACGTATCACCATTCATTCCCTATGCCAAAAACACTAAAAACCTTCCCCGGAAACAAACTTCGAGGCCAAACACACCTGCCCGGCGATAAATCCATCTCCCATCGAGCCATTATCTTGGCCGCCTTGGGGAATGGGCAAAGCCAAATAGAAAACCTGCTGGTGGCCGGAGTTACCCAACCCATGCTCCAAGCCCTGGACCAATTGGGCCTTGATACCAACCTGGAGGGAACCACTTTGGTCGTAAACGCGGCCGGTGTGGAGGGCCTGCGGATTCCCAACACGCCCATTTTTTGTGGCAATTCAGCCACCACCATGCGCTTGTTGGCCGGCGCTTTGGCTGCGGTTGGCCTCCCCGCTATTCTCGATGGCTCTGACGGCCTCCGCCGCCGTCCCATGGCCCGTATCGTTGACCCGTTGTGGGAGATGGGCGTCCCCATCCGGGCCCGGGGGGAAGGGGGGACCGCTCCCCTCGACCTCGCCCCCCGCGTGACCGACCGCTCCCTGCGCGGGATTAAACACCATCCGCCCGTCGCCAGCGCGCAAGTTAAAACCTGTCTCCTTCTGGCCGGATTGGCCGCCGATGACACCGTCACCATCCACGAACCGGCCCCTTCCCGCGATCACACCGAGCGCTTGTTCGCCAGCCTGGGCCTGAACATTGAGCGCCTCGAAAACCCCGATGGCACAGTCACCGTCTCCCTGCACCCAGCCGATGAGTGGGAACTTCCACCCCTCCAACTTGCCCTGCCGGGGGATATTTCGTCCGCCGCCTTTCTCATCGTTGCCGCCCTCACCACCCCCGGTTCAGCAATCACCCTGCGGGATGTGGGACTCAACCCCACCCGCACCGGCCTTCTCGACGCCCTACAAGCCATGGACGCAAACCTGGAGGTCCAACCTCGTGGGGAGCGGCATGGCGAGCCTGTGGGGGATATCACCGCCCGTTACAGCAAATTGCAGGGCACAGAAATCGCTGATCCCCTCGTTGTGCGCATGATTGACGAGATGCCCATTTTTGCCCTGGCGGCCGCCCACGCCCAAGGCCAGACCCTGGTTCGGGATGCCGAAGAACTCCGCCATAAAGAGTCAGATCGCATCACCGCCCTCTGCGCGGAGCTTCAGACTCTCGGCGTGAACATTGCCGAAACCCCCGACGGATTCACCATCCAGGGTGGAACCTCTCTCACGGGCGGGACCGTCCAATCCCACGGCGACCATCGCCTGGCTATGACCCTCGCCATCGCCGGTCTCAACGCTCAGTCCCCCGTCACCGTCCACGAGGCGGACATCATCACCGAATCCTTTCCCAATTTTGCCGCAACCCTTCGCTCCTTGGGTGCGTCGCTGGCTGGCAAAGAATAAAACGTTTGGCTTGGCAGGGTGAACATGGTATACTATTTTTCCAAAAAAGGATCGAGAGGATCGAGACGGAAACGTTTTCCGTCGGATTCTGTGGTCACTAAGTAGGTATGCATAAGTTCTTTATAAAATTAGGGACACACTCAAACCATGATATGGCTGTGTTGCGTAGCATGCCTTCGGCATCCTGACCAGCCATCCGGCGCTGACCGCAGGTCTCCAGACCGTTGAGCCACATTTTTTCCCAAGATAGGCACCCCGGAGGGTGTGCTGCGCGAAGACCTTCGGTCACTTCGGGGTGCGCGGTCGGGCACCCCCGCCAAAGGCGCACACCGTGAGGGCATGCTTCGCGAAGACACTGCGCACATCAAAGGAAAGTGATGTAGTATATAAATTATCAAGGATTTTTCAAAGACTTACTTAGTCCATGGGTTGTCCACCGTAACACCGTTCTAAATGTGTTTGCCCTGCAAGAGGCCCATATACGGGTTGTGAATTTTCTAGATTATGTTAGACTGTAGCGCGTTGAGACAGAATAAGCAAGAGTAGTTAGTTTAGGACGCATACAACGCACATTTGAACCCTCACCCAACAAGGCGTGAGGCCCTTACCCGGCAAGGTAAAGGCTTCGAATGTGCGCTAATATTGAGTAGACCTTGTCGACAAAATTTTAATCCATTGTCGAAATGGCGGAGCGTGGGAGAAAATAGTTGGTATAATTTAATTGTGTCATCAGCTAATCAATTAGTCGTCTGGTTTGACTTAAAAAGAGGAATAAACCCAATGTTGCAAACAGTAAGGGCTATTGTCAAAAAAGGTAAAATCAAATTACTTGAAGACGTGTCTTTTCCCGAAGGTGTCGAGGTGGTTGTGACCATGCTACCGAAAGATAACGATCGATTCTGGTTGGATGCTAGCACCCAGGCGCTTAATGAAGTTTGGGATAACCCTGAGGACGACATTTATGCCCAGTTACTCCAAGAATGATGTCTTTCTGGTGCGATACCCATTCACTAATGTCCCTAGTGTTGTGAAGAGGGGGATTTACACGGTTCATCCAAACCTGGTTGTCAAACGTATAGGCCGATTATCCACCCGGGATGCTCAACAGTTGGAACAATCTTTACGGGAATGGTTAGGTTTATAGCATTTGCGCATTGCGTATAGTGTGGGAGAAAATAAATCGAATTTCGGTTAATGGGAAATGTATGCTAACAGCGTGGTACCATCTGGTAAAATGGTCTTTAAGAATTATTTGGTTCAAAAAGGTAACGATATGAGTACTAGAATCTCCACTGTTCCTATATCTCCGCGCGTGGGAGCTCTTCTTACCCAAGTTACGGAAACACCTGATCTTGAAACTGCTTTGTGGAGGGTATTATCGGATTATCTTGATATGAAGATATCGTCTCTCAAGGAACGCAGGAAAGAATTAGAAAAAAAATGGGGTATAACGTTTAAAGAGTTTTCAGAAGAATTTGAAGCTGGGACTTTGAATCAAGACTCATATGGTTATGAGGTTGAAAGTGATTATTGGGAATGGGAAAAAACTGAAACACTACTTGACCATTATTTGGATTTACAGTCTCAATGGACGTAAAAGAATTTGTTGATGAGTTTCTCATAGCTTTAGCGGACATTGAACATTTTGAGAATATCTCTTTGCAGACAGAAGGCCCATTTCTACTCCTAGGGGAAGGCCACTTCCCCGTTTCTCTCCCGCAGGATGTACGGTGTATAGCAAGCTAATGTCCTATAGGACTTCCCCATGAAAGAAACTTTATCGAATAAAATCCATGCAAAAACCGCCCGAGCAGCAGTGATTGGCTTGGGCTATGTTGGGTTGCCCTTGGCCACCATTTTGGCTGAAGCCGGTTTCGAGGTGGTGGGCGTTGACCCTGATCAGCGGAAAATTGAGGCCTTAGCGCGGGGCGAAAGCTATATTCAAGATATTCCTACCGCGCGGATTGCGCCCTTGGTCGAAAATGGCAACTTGCGAGCCACGGTGGATTACGCGGTAGTGGAAGACGTGGACGCGGTCATCATTTGTGTCCCCACGCCCTTGCGGAAAACGAAGGACCCTGATTTAAGTTATATCATTAGCTCCGTGGAGGACTTGGCCCCTCACGTTCATCCGGGGATGGTGATCATCTTGGAATCCACCACCTATCCGGGGACGACGCGGGAATTGCTGCTGCCTAAATTGGTCCAAGAGAACGGCTTAAGGGTGGGGGAAGATATTTTCCTGGCCTTTTCCCCGGAGCGGGTGGATCCCGGGCGGGAGGATTGGACGACCGAGAATACGCCCAAGGTGGTGGGCGGGGTGACCGAAGATTGCACGGAAGTAGCCGCCGCCTTGTATGGAGAGGCTCTGGAGACGGTGGTTCCTGTTTCTTCCTCCGAGGTGGCCGAGATGGCCAAGCTGATGGAGAACACCTTTAGGATGGTGAACATTGGCCTGGTGAACGAGATGGCCCTGATGTGCGATAAGTTAGGCGTGGATGTGTGGGAGGTGATCGACGCTGCGGCCACCAAGCCCTTCGGGTTCATGAAATTCACCCCCGGTCCGGGACTGGGCGGGCACTGCATCCCCCTCGACCCCCACTATCTCTCTTGGAAATTGCGTAGCTTGCAATATACGGCCCGGTTCATTGAACTGGCCTCGCAAGTTAACGCCGACATGCCTAATTACGTGGTGCAAAAGGTTCAGGATGCCCTCAACAAGCACGGCAAACCCCTCAGGGGAAGCGAGGTGCTGGTGCTGGGAGCGGCCTACAAACCCGACATCGACGACCTGCGGGAATCCCCGGCCATTGACGTCATGGGCCTGTTGATGGAGAAAGGGGCCAGCGTCACCTACCATGATCCCTACATTCCGGAAGTGAAACATGACCCTTGGGCGTTGGAAAGTATTCCTGACCTGTGGGCAGGTTTAGCCAACGCGGATTGTGTGGTTGNGGTCACCAATCACAGCAGTTATGATTACGAGGCAATTTTGGAAACTGCCAAATTGATCGTCGATACGCGAAACGCTTTTGGTGGGATGGGGAAGGGAAGCGACAAAGTAGTGGGGTTGTAAAAAGACCGAAGACGGGGGACGGAATTAAGCCATGAAAAAAAGTATATATCGAGTTTATTTAAGCCTTAGATGTGCGCAGCGTCTCCCGACCGCGCACCTGAAGTGACCGAAGGTCTCCTCTCTTGGGAAAAAATGTAGCTCAATTACCTGGAGATCTGCGGTCAGGACTAGATGGCTGGTCAGGATGCCAAAGGCATGCTACGCAACACAGCCATATCTCGGTTCATTAGGACTTAATTCTATAAAGATACTTTTGCATACCTACTTACTGGGCTTTCGCTCAAATTTTGGCATAAAAAGCAAAATATGGTATCCTCACAAGTATGGATAAAGAAATCAAAATCGGTGAGATACAAGTAGAAAGAGCAGATGACATTCCTGTCATCTTTGGACATTTACAAAAAATGCGCATACAGGCGACTGTTGATCAAGCAATAGATCCTCACAGCAACTGGCAGGGATTGAGCCCGGGATGGCTGATCACCATTTGGCTGATACACATTCTTTCTGAGCATAGCCATTGCATGGAGCGGGTACGAGAATGGGTAGCTAAGCGGTAGACAATCTTGCAGAAGCTGACTGGGCAAACACTGACGGAGCTGGATTTCACTGATGACAGCTTGGCATTATGTTTACGAATGTTGGGTCAAACAAGCCATTGGCATAAAATCGAAGTCTTACTCGGACCCCATTTGTTGCGAGTGTATCAACTGAGAGAGGAACTAACGGTCAGAGTAGATGCCGCTAACGGGTCAGTATACCATGATCCAGATCAACACACGCTCTTCAAAGTTGGCAAAGCCAAGAACGGGCAATATGAAACTCAATACAAGATGATGTTATCCAGTTTGGATCCCTTGGGGCTATCACTAGCCATCGACGTGGTTCCTGGAAACTATGCAGATGATCCTCTCTACATACCCTTGTTACCAGCGTACCAAAAAAGTATTGCCGGAGGATGGTGTGCTGGTGGTTGGGGACAGCAAGATGAGTGCTTTGAAAACTCGGGCAACCATTGTTTCTAGAAATGATTTCTACCTAACTCCGCTGGCCTTTCGGAAAGATGAGCCAGATCTCCTGGAAGAATTACTGGCCCCTTGGATTGACCGGGAAGAAGAAATGGAATTGATCTACTTTCCCGAAGACTTACCGGGAGATGACCAAACAGCAGACCCAGAGTTGGCTATAGCGCGTGGCTTTGAGGTCACCCGCACGTATCTTGTCGAAGTTGCTGGTGAGATTGTGAAATGGGAAGAACGATTATTGGTAGTACGCTCTTTCAAATACGCCCAAATCACGAAAAAGTCACTGCACAAACGGCTAGCCAAAGCTGAGAAGGCGTTCAAAGATTTGACCCCACCCAGAGGCCGCGGCAAGCGTCAGATCAAAGAGGAAATCAAACTTCTGGAGGCCATCCACCGCGTAGAAAAGAAGTACCGGGTAAAAGGTTTTTTTGACTACGAGTACGAAAAAGAAGTGACCGAGCGGAAGGTGCGTTCGTATGGAGATCGACCTGCTCGTACAGAGCAAAAAGTGCGTTTCCAACTCACGGTCACACGCAATCAGCAGGCCATTGAAGAGGCTGAACTCAAGGCCGGTTGGCGTGTCTATGCCACCAATGCTCCTTCAGAACAACTACCCTTGGCTCAGGCGGTATTGGCTTATCGAGATCAGTACATCGAAGAAAATATTTTCCGGCGACTGCAGGGCAAGATCCTCTCGATCACCCCGGTTTACGTACAGCATGATGATCATGCCAAAGGATTGTTCCATCTGTTGACCTTGGCTGACCGAGTTCTCGCTTTAGGTGACCATACTGCTAAAATTGCCTTGGCTCAAGAAAATGCCGAACTGGCCGGAATTTATCATGGCAATCCAAAACGAAGCACCGCCACACCAACGACCGAACGCATGTTAGAAGCATTCGATAACATCAATCTCAAGCTTGTTCCTGTGGCTGGAAAGACTCACTTCCAAATCACACCACTTACAGAAGTACAAACACGCATCCTGGAACTATGGGACATGCCAGTTGCTCTGTATACTAGTCTCGCAGCGTAATTACCCAGGGAGAAGTACGCCTAGTTCCTGTATGCGTTTGTTAATGTCCTATTTTTCTGCTTCTGATTGGGATTTACTGGATTTGATAGCAATATTTGTTGCCTGTCGCTTCATTTTGTTCTGCCAGCGACCCAATTTGTTTTTTCGCTCTTAAAATGAGCGAACGTTCAGTAAGTTAGTGGTTATCACTACTCTTGAGGGTATTCCTCTGGTTTACGACCTTGTGTCTGCTAACACCGATGAACGATTAGCAGCGGAAAGTATCATTGATTATATAAAAAACAACGATATTTTTGCCGACAAAGGTTTTATCGGAAAAGAGTGGCAAAAACAGAAAGAAGAACAAACTGGCAATGCTGTTTGGACACCCAAGCGTGTAAACCAACTTATACAAAATCCGACCTCATTTGATGAAATTCTCAATAAAACGCGTTTGAGAATAGAGAGTACGTTCAATGAAATTCAAAACACGGGCAAAAATGTTGAGCGTCTTTTAGCGAAGAAAATATCTGGGCTAGCACTCCGAGTTACAGCTAAGATGATCAGCCACTTGATGAAATATATTTTACGTACGTCTTACAAAATTGATACCCAAACTTTCTCGCAGGGAATGTTCAGGGGCTATTTTTGGACTTCTTCTTGTACAAAAACCATTTCCGCTTTTCAGGCTCGGTCAGCGGATGCAAATCTTTCTCCTCGTCAATGAAAAATTGTAACACTAGCCCATTGAGCCAAGGCACTGCGATTCGTTCCTCGTTCAATTCATCGAGTAGAGGACGTAGTTCCTCTTGGTCTCTGAATGGGTCGAACACGATACGCAATTCATCCCCGACCACGAAGAGTTGAGCCGGGCGATGGATAAATTTTCTTAGCAATGTACCAACTCGCATTTTTGCATACTCCCTACCAAGTGCTTTGCCAAAAAGCGTCATCAGATTGAAAGTTAGGCAACGCAACCAGGACATTTAAAAGCAGTTCTTTATATTGAGATTTGTTTCTCTGACAAGTTCGCCATCTTCGTCGCGGTGCGTTTTGAGATCGTAACTTGGTGGTAGGATATCGTAGCACAGGTTGTGCTTACCACCCCTGTGAGCCATTTCGTGTTCCCAATGATCACCGTACTCATCGGCGATGTCATCTGCAGGTGTATCTTCATCATTGGTTAAGAAAACAATCCAACGTTTGGCGGTAGTTTTTCCTTGGGGATTGAACAAGATAATCTCACGCAAGGTCACTGTTCCGCTCTTCTTATTGTTTTTCCAGACTGTGATTTCCCGTGAAGTGTCTGCTAATTGGTAGCTTGTTTGCTCGTCTGCTGGTTTTTCTTTGTCACGTTCAAATATGAAAAGCTCATCCTCAAAGGCATCTTCGGATAATTCTTCCCACTCCTCAACATAATTAGGGTAGCGAATAGCAGGGAGATAGAATTGCACACGAGGAATAGCTTTCAAAGCTTGAAATAGAAGAGCATGAAAAGCACCCCGGTCTAAGAAAATACGCAAGAATCCATTTTTACTTTTCCACTTGCGAAGGATTTCGCGGGTCATTGGGAGAACAGCACGGTGCAATTGCTTGGCTCCCCGGCGGATGCGCAGGGCAAAGAACGATCGCAGGTCAAGCGCAAAGGCAGTAACAACGTTGTCCACCTTCTCGATGCGTTTGCTGCTTCCCATGCGCCCTTTTGGAAGATCAACGAGCTTACGGTGTACAGCCCTTGGCTAGTGGTGAAACGTGCCACAGTATGACCATCCATGCTGACCCGAAGATTCTCCTCATCAGCCTGTTCTACCTGCTGCTGTGAGCCAGAACGGTAGAACCGGAAGACTCCGCGCAAAGAGAGAGCATGAATCAGGTGCTGAAACGTGCCGTGTGTCAGAGGACGAGGACGACCAATCAGCAAAGAAAAGCCCACATCTCGAACATCGTCCAGGTGAAAGGCGCGGTTAATCCCACAGATTGGAGCAAAGATAGCCGTCAAGAGCAATTGTTCTGGCGTGACAGCGTAATCAGACGCAATGGTCACGTATTTAGCAGACTCCAACCATGCCTCACGAATTAGGAAAGCTAAAAGTATGAAAGCTCCTCCCCAACGGGTGTTCCCCAGAGAGAAGCTCTCGTCCGAGGATTCTTCCGTCTTTTGCTCGTCTGAAGAAAAGGCTTGTTTGGTAGCTACTCGCCTAATATTTTTTCGCTGACGAATAGTTTGTACCATTCGGGCCGTGACAGATTCGCCATCGTAGTCTGTTTGCGCCAGACGCCGATTGATACGTCTTGCCAACTCATCGTCTTCAGGCAGATCGCGTTCATCAATGACAGCGGCGAGAATCTCTTCAAGAGTTGCCTCTATGACCTCTGCCCTCGTGGTCACTGCTGGACGACCTGTAACACGGTTGAGCAAGGCTTCTAAACCTTCTTGTTCCACTTGAGCGCAGATATGCCGGATTGTGCGATCGCTCTTATAACCCAATGCTGCGGCTCTAGCCCGTGGGCTGTACACCGTAATCTTCTGCTGGGAAGCAACATCACCTATTTCCAACAAATAGGCCGCCAATCGCCGCGCTGCTTGTTGGTTGTCCTGATCGTCAGAATACGACGCTAGCAGCGAGTTGACCAAATCGACAATGGCTTGCTGTTCGGATGTTAAAGTGCGTTCCGAAAATGTGCTTTGTATGTTTAGCCCTTTTATACTTTCCATCATAGGGCTAATTTAAACACAGATTACGCCCAAAAAGCTACCTCTCAAATTGAAAAAACCGGAAATGGTTTTTGGAGATGCTTTGTGGCTCTAAACATTCCATGTCTCGTACTTAGCAAACTAATTCACATCAGGCGTATGATATAATTATGCTACTCGTGGAGAGGATGCCATGGGCATGCAAAGCAAGAGCAACGCTGGAGAGCAACTCGAGCGCCGCATGAGTACTGACAGAAGGGCAGAGGCTCCCTCAGCTTTTCTTTTTTTCTGTCCTTCTAGAGGCCAAGAATGCGATAAACTCATTCCTCATCTGAAGACTAGTTATTCCACCAAGAGGACGGGAAATTTACGAATATTTAGCGTAAACTATTACCTTAAGTTGTCCAAAACCATTGACTCATTCCGGTGAAGCCTGAACCAGACAAATTACATCTCTCTGATTTTATTGTCGAACAAGATGAGCAAGGAGAACTACTCAAATTACTTGTCCGCATGGTGAAACTGTGAACGTGCAAAATGCTAGAACTACAGGGCGTTAAGCACGCTTTGACCCAGAGGTCTGTGCTGATTGCCCTTATCAAAAAGATGACACATGTGAAATTACGCCTCAGAAACGAGGTCCACGTTATCTACTTTCTTTTACTTTGAAAGAACTGCAAGTTGCTAAGAGACGTAAAACATATCTAGAGCATAAAGATGACCTAGAAAATCCAAGGGCTGCAGTAGAAGCTACAGTACGGTCGGTCAAAAATCCTTTTCGTGCGGGTAAATTGCCTGTACGAGGACAATTTAGAGTGAACTCTATGCTCATTGCGTCAGCCCTACACGTTAATCTAAGAAGAATCTGGAAGCATTATTTTGTTTCTTTTTTTATTGGACGAAAAATTACTTCGTCAACTATTTTAGAGCAAAGTCTCAAGTTCTGGCTTGAGTTCTTGCAGTGGAGTCAACTATGGAATTTCAGATTTCTTTTGACCACTTTTCAGAAGTGCATAAAACTGGTATCGTTGTTCTGAGGTTGCCATAGGCACGCAAAGTGAGTTTTTGGTAGTTCGGGATTGCTCCTTTGATTATGTCGTCTGAGAGGTACTCTATCCTACTACAACTTACCTCTTTTTCCGATATCAAAGTTGCACTTACTAGTTGAATCAAAGGATTTATTTATGGAAAATGTTAAACGTAACCCAATAAAAATTGGAATTGCTTTTTTAATCATTGCAGCTATTAATATAGCAGGGTGGTACTTGCTAATAACCTGGAACCGCCCTTTAGGAGATCCACTGGACCTTCCTACATTAACTTTTATTCCTGAGGATACAAAGGAGCCTTCGGAAACACCACTTCCTACACCTGAAGAAACACAGGAGCCGGAAATAACTTATACACCTACACTTACCTCTACCCCCAGCCCAACCCCTACACCTGAACCGGTCTGCGGTGGACCTGAATATATGAATATACTCGTTCTTGGTGTTAGTCATGCAAGATCGATTGGTGCAGTTGGAGGGACAACGGGAAGCTACCTTTATGATAATGCGGATGCCATAAGAGTGGCGCGTGTCGATTTTCGTAATCAACAAGTTACGGTTGTTTCATTGCCTAGAGACCTTTGGGTAGATATTCCCGTCTCTGTGCCGGGAAAGACGACAGTAATTACGCCAGCGAAACTTACTTCAGCTTATTTTTTTGGAACGGAAGGGATGGGATATTACACAGGTTCTGGCTATGGGTCCGGGTTGATGGCAGAAACTCTACAAAACAATTTTGGCCTTCATGTTGATAATTACGTGACGATAAACCCCTTCGGTTTTAGAAAAGTCATTGATGCGCTAGGGGGCGTTCATGTTTGCTTGGCAGAACCGGTTTACAAGAAAAAAACAGACTACTATTCAGGTCTAGAATTCCCTGTTCATTACATTGACGCGGGATGTCAGAAATTAGACGGAGAGGAACTCGAGGCTGCCGTTCGTCAACGAATAAATCTTGGGGATTTTGCCAGGGTGAGGCGTCAAACTATAATATTAAAAGCCTTGGCTGCAAAAATTCTCACACCTTCTGGGCTTAAGGCTTTGCCTGAATTGATAAAGCGATTTAAGACTTATGCTCTATTGGATCTCTCACCTGCAGACATAAGCAAATTATTGTGTTTAGCAGAAAAGATTGATTATGAGGCAGATATTGTCTATGCAACCATCCCGGAGGATATGTATCCACCAGGTTGGGTGGAGAATATTGACGGCCAATATACTTATGCACTTGTCCCAGATAAAGCCAAGCTGCAGGAACTAATGGCCGATTTCCAACAAGGCCTTTGGCCGTAGACTTTCTCCCCCTCAATAAAAACAAAAAAAACGGACGCTGTTATTAGCGTCCGTTTTTTTTGTTAAACCGTCTTCCCATGCACGCACATTTACCTCATCCCCTCATCCCCTCATCCATCACCGCCTAACTCACCTCAGGGTCTTGTAAGAGATGGTATACGTAAGCTTTGAATTGATCAAAATCATCCAAATCATTCTGCAATATGGTGTAGAGAATACTTTCATCAACTTCCCAATACAAATGTACCAGTCGATTTCGTAACCCAGCCATCCTAAGCTCGGTTGTAGACCTGACAGGTTTCCCGACGCGACATTTTTAACTCGATTCGGTGCAACCAAGAGCATATTTCTGCCTAAAAGTGTGCTCTAAAACCTGTCAGGTCTGGGCCAAAAACCTTAACTAAATGACATTGAGTAATACTTAGTTGCACCCAGTTTCACTAAATCCTTTGCCAGTTCCTGTTGAGGTAATCGGGCTAGTTGACGTAGTTGGCTAACGTAAGTATCTAGATTCCGGAAGATGCCTTCGATTTTTTTAGGTTCAACCATGGGGTGTTTTCTCTCTTATTTCATTTTCCAGGTGTGCGAAATAGCTTTCTCGCATCATCTTTAACACAGGCTGAAAATCGAAATAGCGTCTACGGGTATATACTTCATACTCCACCCGAGCATCCTCATCTCTTGTGTACAAAAGCTTCCCTCGAGTTACCACTTCCCCTTGAACCCTCACTGGGGCATCGTTGATGATACGTACATCTGTGTCCAAGATTACGCAGTATTGTTCAATATCTGCTGCGATATCCAGCTCCACCATCAGCCGTTGGTAAGCGTCTAATTTACAGTTCTTATCTAGTACAAGAGCAATGTCCACATCGCTAAGAGAAGTCATGGAACCCGCAGCTACCGAACCGTAGATATACGCTGACACGACCGGGTGATTTTTGAGGATCTCAGGCAGACACCGGCCAAGCCGCTTTATGATATGCTCCGATTCTCTCACAGGGTTAGGTTTTTTATTCCTCATATTTCAAAAGCCTTCTCTACACAGGCCATTATACCACTCCAAAATTCATCCCCTCATCACCTCGCCCCCTCACCCCAAATAAAGCTTTGCCAAGGTTTTTAGGGGGATAGCATTCTTTTTCGTAGGAGAGGTGAAATAAGCCGGGATTTTCACGTTCCGGTGGGGGGCGGAGTCTTGTTGAATGCTCTGGAGTGGTATAATGGCCTGTGTAGAGAAGGCTTTTGAAATATGAGAGA
>JAANWX010000114.1 GCA_018263575.1 Chloroflexota bacterium
CTCTTCCGATCTCCTCACCAGCCTCGTTTCCCGTGTGCTGCGCATTGAAACGAGGCTGGTGAGGAGTTCGGGGTTGGAGGTCATTAGTCTTGTAGTCGTTAGTCTTGTAGTCGGTAGTCTTGTAGTCGGTAGTCTTGTAGTCGTTAGTCTTGCAGTCGGTAGTCTTGCAGTCGGTAGTCTTGCAGTCGGTAGTCTTGCAGTCGGTAGTCTTGTAGTCGGTAGTCTTGTAGTCGTTAGTCTGTCCAATATCCAATATCTAATATCTAATATCCACGTTAAAACAAAAAAGGCGGGAGTGGATGGGAGTCGAACCCACTGCGGCTCGCAACGCGACCCGCCACCGATGTTGAAGACCGGGGAGCCCACCGGGACTCAACCACCCCCGCAGCAAAGAGGATTATAATTGGAGATAGGATTTGTGTAAAGCTGCTCACTTAGGCACATTTTGAATATCCAAGACGACGGCTTGAAGTAGGAGTTGGAAACCTAGGATAACGGGCATTGCGCTCACCATCACGGTGCCAGCCGTGGCTGGCCGCATCGTCCGCAGGGATTGAATCCAATGATAGATGCCAAACGTGGCCCCAAAGCTTACACTAATCAGCCCCAAAATCACAAAAAGCGAAATGGCCGTAAAATCCATTAAAATATAGCGGTGGATAAATCTTCGAATCATCACTTTAGGTAAATAAACCAGAAACTGGAAAAATGACTCGAAAACTTTAAGGGAACTGGGAGCACTGCCATACTTAGCCTGCATGGGCACATGTTTAATGCGTGCATCAATCAGATAGAGCGCGGAAAGCATGCTGGTTTCAAAAAGGTAGCGCTCTTCCAAAAGCCTGAAATCCAATCTTCGAAGCGTTTCTCCTGAAATAGCGGTGAATCCATTTGTAGGATCAAAAACATTCCAGTAACCTGTAGCGGCTTTTACCAAAAAGGAAAGGCCCAAATTACCTATTTTGCGAACTGCCGGCATTTCTTGAAGATAGCTCCAGTATCGAAAACGATTCCCTTTGACATATTCACAACGACCAGCGATAATGGGCGCGATAAGCCTTTCGATATAACTCGCATCCATCTGCCCATCACCATCTAATTTCACAATGACGTCAACCTCCCGGCGAAGCGCTTCCTGATAGCCTGACATAGTCGCGCCACCAACCCCTTGATTCTGTTCATGATTGATGACAACGAGTCTAGGTTCAGTACGGGCAAGCGTATCAAGCACGTGCCCCGTGTTATCGGGCGACTGGTCTTCCACGGCGATAATCGTCTGCACAAAAGAAGGGATTTCTGAAATAACGTCAGCGATGTGGTTTTCCACCCGAAAAGCAGGGATCACGACGGCAATATGAGATGATGACATGGGCTACAATCTCCTTCAGGTTTTACTTATTCCTTAATCTGATTCTAATTTTAACAGAAAAACAAATTTATCCACCGCGACCTGTTTCAAAAATTAAGTTGATAAGGTAAAATCATCGTCCAAAGACATCTTCTTAAAACTGGGGGCTGAGACCCCCGAGGTTTGCAGTACAAAACCTCCGAGGTCTTGCCTCCCGTAATATTGAGATGATACGTCCAAATAATAAAGTCACAAACTGTCTCCAAAGAGGAAACCCTATGTTCATTCTTGGTTTATTATCCGTCATCCAGGTCACATTTTTACCTGGCATACTCATCTTAAAAGCTTTCAAAGTCAAAAAAGGATTTCTTCAAACCCTGATCTTTTCTTTCGGGTTGAGTTTGGTCGCTAACCATCTACTCGTCGTCCTTTTAACACATCTTAGGATCAATTATTCCTACCTTCATTACCTGCTCTTCGCAATTGAACTTGGCCTTTTGTGGAGATTGTACCTAAAGAATCTGTCAATGCCTATTGGAGAAGTACTATCGAATTGGGGGCAAAAGACCTCTCATTATTTCTCAAACCTCATCAACCTTGATCCAAACAAGCCCAAAGAAAATATTTCCAAAATAATAGTGGGCGTAGTGACAACCGTTTTCTTCTTGTGGTCTCTTTCAAGCCTGTGGTGGGCAATAAAGCTCTTCGTAAATAATCTCGGAACGGTTTTCACAATATGGGACTCGGTGGTCTCATGGAATAAATGGGCCATCGACTGGTTTTCGAACACCTACCCCGTTGACACAAAACGCTATGCCCAACTCATCCCCACCAATTTATCAGTGACATATTCTTTTATGAGGAGCGCCCAGATACAATTCTTTTCGAAAGGGTTTATGCCCCTCTTCACCCTCTTTACCCTTTTGCTGATGTTTGACCTGGGTTTAGAAACCAAAAAGAGCGGCTATTTTATCGGCCTTGTCGCTACCCAGTATCTTTTACAACGCTTCCTGGGAGACTACATCGGTTCAGCTTACGTAGATGTCCCGTTAGCCTTCTTCACCTCGCTGACAGTCTACACACTTCTCAAAGCGGAGAACTTAGTAGACTCAAAAAGACAACGCAACTATATCTTTCTGGGATCGATATTTGCCGCCGGGACAGCACTCACCAAACAAAATGGCTTATTGATCTTTGTCGTCTATCCCTTGTTAGCGTACTTCATTATCGTTAAAGATATCCCTGGGATGACCCAAAAAGAGAAATTGAAAAAACTGGCGCTATACACTGCCTTTGCCTTGTTGCTCCTGTTGCCGTGGTATGCAGTCAACGAATATCGAATCCTTATGGGAGCAAAAACAAATGTATCCATCCTGGTGAGTAATGAGCTTCACCAAGGCCGTTCTCCCCTGCAAAGATTTCTAAAGGCCGTTAGTTCGATGGGAATCTACGCCTACTTATATCCTTTCGTCCTCCTCACCCTTCCGTTGATCAAAAGAAGCTTTCGCCTCGTTATCTACACAATTCTCATTCCTTATTCTTTGATCTGGGGATTCCTGTTCAGCCTCGAATCCCGAAACCTGTCCATCGCCCTTCCCCTGCTCGGCCTGGCCACCGGGCTGGGAGCGGGCGGCTTGTCAGCCTTCGTAGCCGATCTTATCCCACGCTTCAAAATAACGAAGATCAAAACACGTCTTCTACTCCTAATAACAATCGTTTTCCTGGTGCTGGGCAGCCTGTTTGTACCCAATCAACTTCTCGTTGAGCACCAACTCGAGCAACAAAAACACATCCTCAGCAGAAGCGTCACCGAAAGCTTATACGAGTATTTTGAAGCACTAGGCCACTATGAACCTATATTTACAAATTACCCCCTAGAGTATCTCCCCGGTATGGAGGATTTATTAGTACCCATTGGAGCTTTTGCCGATTACGGACAATATATAACCACGCGCAAACAGCATCCCGAAGTCAAGCTCATGCTCATAGAGGATTGGCGCATCGCAGATAAAGTACTCGCAGAGATCACGTCTCACATTGAAGAAGGGGACTACGAAATCATCTTCCAAACGAGTAACTACACCTTAGTTCGTATACTCAAGGACTAAGTAAGTCTTTGAAAGTTCCTTTATAACTTTCAGACTACGTCACTTTATTTCGATGTGCGCAGAGTCTTCGCGAAGCATGCCCTTGGGGTACCCGACCGCGCACCTGAAGTGACCGAAGGTCTTCGCGAAGCATACCCTCCAGGGTGCCCCTCTTGGGAAAAAATGTGGCTCAATTACCTGGAGACCTGCGGTCAGGACTAGATGGCTGGTCAGGATGACGAAGGCATGCTACGCAACACAGCCATATCTCGGTTCATGAGGACATAATTCTATAAAGATACTTTTGCATACCTACTTAGTCCCTAAGGAATGGTGGTGGGTTGATTGTAAATGGAGTTGCCATGTCCCCGAAGAGGATGATATTGTAACATAGTCTGGGAGAAGAAGTATCAAGATGTATATAAGTTTCCCCGTAACTACCCAGACACTTCTTTGTTATATAAGCTGAGAGTTCTAAGAGTTCTTAAAGTAATTTTAAACAAGGAGAAAAAATATGGATAAAAGTGGACGCTATTTGTTTATTGCAGGGCTTGTCATCGCTGTTTTGGCCGGATTGATTTTTAGTGGTGCTGCTTGGGCAACCTGGGTTTTGGCGATTTTGGGATTGGTAGTAGGCTTCTTGAACGTATCAGGTGAGGAAACGAAAGGCTTCTTGCTAGCTGGGATCGCTTTCATCCTTACTGCCTCGGCCTTACAAAGTGTTCCCGTCATTGGAGAGTACCTGACCTCGATTCTAGATTACGTGGTTGTTTTCGTTTCTGGTGCCCTCTTGGTAGTTGCCTTACAAGCGTTATTTGATATTGGTTCAGAGTAAGTTTTGTAAATGAAGGGAACTCTCACAATTTGCCGGGTGGCGAAATGCTGCCTGGTTCTTTGTTTAACGAGGGGAAGAAATGAGATATAATACCAGAAATAAGCCCCCTGTCATCGAAATCAAAGAGGAGAATGAATTCACCTATGAAACCAAAGCAAAAATTCCCCCCCCGGCCGTCCACGCGCGCCTTTTACAAAGAGGGCAAAGGGATTCCGTCCTATAAATTATTCGATTTTATCCATGGCTATGTCTATGCCCGTTGGCCTTATCTTTATATTGGCGTGGGGACGGGGGAGCATCCCCTGACCCGCCTTTTTCAACCCGTGGTCGCTTTGATCAACCGCATATCCCCCATCTCGGATGACGGGAACTTGGAGGAGGATACCGTCACCTTTGCCGACACCTATCATGGCAAGGTGGTCCCGCCCCAGGCCGCGGCCGGTTTGGTTAAGATTGAGGAGGAGATTACCCTCGAAGACCTGGAGCCGATTATCCCCTATGCGCGGGCGCGGGACATTGTCATGAAAAATCCCCAACACATTGTCGCTTTGGAGTGTCCTTGCCGGGTGAGCCGGGCTGATCCCTGTTTGCCGCTGGACGTTTGTCTGATCATTGGTGATCCCTTTGCGAGCTTCATACGGGAACACCATCCCCAACGTTCCCGGCGGATCACCCAAACGGAGGCGGTGGAGATTTTAGAAGCCGAACACGAGCGGGGCCACGTCCACCACGCCTTTTTCAAGGACGCCATGCTGGAACGTTTCTATGCCATTTGTAATTGTTGCTCTTGTTGTTGCGGGGCCATGCAGGCTCAGCGGACTGGAACACTAATGCTCACCGCTTCTGGTTATCTTTGCCATGTGGATCAATCCCTTTGCGAGGGCTGCGGCGTATGTGAGGAAATCTGCCCCTTTGACGCCATCGAAATTAACAACAAGATCTCAATTGTCATCGAAGAGGCCTGTATGGGGTGCGGGATCTGCGTCGATCACTGCCAGGAAGGCGCCTTGCGTTTGGAACGTGACCCCCGAAAAGGCGTCCCGCTAGAGATTCACAACCTCATGGAAGAGGCTCTTATGTAACCTGGTCTCCTCTCCCAAAAAGCTCACAAAACCGAGATCACTCTCCCGCCTGTGATTTGTTTTAATTCTTCCGGTGTGAGCTTGAAGACCGCGTAAGGGGTCCCCGCCGCGGCCCAGATTTCTTCGTGTGCCAATAAATCCTCATCAATGTAGGTGAGGGTTTCTTTTTTAAGACCGACGGGTGCTACACCGCCAATCGCGAAACCTGTCTCTTCGCGGACGAAATTGGCTGATCCGGTACGAATGGCTTCCCCCAAAATTTCTCCGACCCTCTCCTCGTTGACGCGGTTTGCGCCGCTGGTGACGATCAACACAGGCCGGCCTGTGTCTTGCGTTTCGAAGATCAGCGATTTTACGATCTGTCCCACCTGGCAACCAACCGCCTCGGCCGCCTCGAGGGCCGTTCGCGTGCTTTCAGGAAGCTCCATCACTGCCAGCGTTAGTCCTTGTTCCTCTAAAGCGTCTTGTACTCTCTGGGCACTATTGCTCAATCTGCTCATCACCAACCTCCAACCTCCAACCTCCAACTTCCAACTTCCAATTTCCAATATCCATCTTCCAACTTCAAACCTCCAACTTCCAATCTCCAACTTCCAACTTCCAACTCCAACATCCAATACCTAATACCCAATATCTAAACCCCCCAACTCTCCCCTCTCGCCACCTACCACTTCGATGTGCAACGCACCCAAATGAAGGTGCAATGCACATCTGTCCCGTCCTAACACCTGTTCCCCGATCACTGATACCCAATACCGAATACCTGATACTTGATACCCGATACCTAATTTCCTACTCCCCGCTTCCTATCCCTCCTCAACCACAATTTTAATGAAGAAATCCTCTCCAAAAGGCTCCCCCGCAGGGTTAAAGGCTTGCCATCTGCTTGTATATGGGCCTGGTTCTTGGGGCGCCGTAAAGATGATTTGCAGAATAGGCTGGGTGCCTTTTCGGGCCGGGTACAAGGCCATGGTGTGTGGCGCGCCTAAATCAGAACCATCAATGAACTGCATGGTATATCCCGCACGCCAATTGCAGTCTCCTGTGTTTTCGACCTTCCACTCTTTGACCAATCTTTCCCCCGGTTCTACCACGGTCCCATCCGGAATGCTGACATCCTCTACAAAGGAGAGATAATCGTTGCACGTTTTGGGCGTATTTGTGGGTGTTATCGAACTTTGGTCTGGCGTGGGGGAAGTGGCCGGAGCGGGCGTGGGCGGTTTGTAGATGCCCGGCGTGGGGACATTTCCTCCACCTCCCCGGCACCCCGCAAGGAGAACGGCCAGGGAGAGGAGAAAGATGGATATTGGCCCAAAAGTATGAAGATTATTCTTCTTCGGCTTCAATTTCCTCTTCAAGGGCTTCATCTAATAATTTTTTTCGGATTTTGGCTTCGATTTCTGCTGTGACGTCAGGATGCTGTCGCAGGTAGTCTTTGACATTCTCTCGACCTTGATCCAGGCGGTCATCCTCTCCTCCATAATAATAGTAAGAACCGCGTTTGTCGATGATCTCTTCTTCCACGCCTAAGTCAAGGATGTCTCCTACCCTTGAGATGCCTTCATCGTACATGATATCGAATTCTGTGGTTCGGAAAGGAGGGGCAACTTTGTTTTTAACGACCCGCACCCTAACACGATTGCCGATGATGTCTGTTCCGCTTTTGATGGATTGTTTACGTCTGATGTCCAGGCGCACGGAACTATAAAATTTTAGCGCTCGGCCGCCGGGCGTCGTTTCTGGGTTGCCGAAGACAACGCCAATTTTCTCGCGAAGTTGGTTGGTGAAGATCACGGCCGTGTTGGTTTGCTTGATGGCTCCGGAAAGTTTGCGGAGCGCTTGGGACATAAGCCGAGCCATTAGCCCCATGTGAGCGTCTCCCATATCACCCTCGATTTCCGCGCGCGGGACGAGGGCGGCCACAGAGTCGATGACGACAATATCCACAGCTCCCGAACGCACTAAGGATTCAGCAATTTCTAAGGCTTGTTCACCTGTATCAGGTTGGGAAATGAGCATACTCTTAACATCAACGCCGCATTTGGCCGCGTAAGATGGATCGAGAGCGTGTTCCATATCGATGAAGGCCGCTGTTCCGCCCAGTTTTTGGGCCTCAGCCACAATGTGTTGGGCAAGGGTGGTTTTGCCAGAGGCTCCGGGTCCATAAATCTCGGTCACCCGGCCTCGGGGAATGCCTCCCACGCCCAGGGCTACATCCAGGGATAGTGCCCCGGTGGGGATAGCGGCGACTTCCATGTGGTGGGCGTCTCCCATGCGCATAATTGCTCCTTCTCCGAATCGTTTTGTGATGTCTTTTAAGGTTTTGTCTAAGGCTGCCTTACGGGCTTCTTCTGCCATTGGATTCTCCTCTTCTATGGGCTAAATTCGTATCATCTTAAAAAATAGGGGAATGCGTAGCCGAGATTTCCAAATCTCGCTTTTGCGGGGTGTAAACACTGTGCCTGCTCAATATGTTGGTGGTGTAGCCGGGGTTTCTATACCCCGTGGGCGCGAGATAAAGAAATCTCGACTACAGCCCACTACCATTTTGAGCAATTACTAAACACTGGCTACGGAATCGGTCCCCGGAATATTGAGAAGATATCTAAATTCTATCTATATTGTATCAGGAATCAGTATATCAGGAATCAGTAGATCAGGAATCAGTGGATCAGGAATCAGTAGATCAGGAATCAGTGGATCAGGAATCAGTGGATCAGGAATCAGTAGATCAGGAATCAGTGGGTGCGTAATTAGGTGTTTCGTAATGAGTAGCTTTTTCTTGGATTGCTTGCTCTCCTTATTCTTGAGAGCCTCACCACTCTTATTTTTCTCCATATCAATTCCCTAATCTGCTGAACCCCCGCTACCTGGTTACCTGCTTCCTGCTCCCTGGATACCTGCTCCCTCACCCCTAGTTTAGCACATACGTTCTACACGTCAAGGTGAGGGGGTGAATAAAATCTCAGGTTCTGGTGGATTCTCAACCCGGATTCCATCTCAGCCTTGGAAGGTGAAGTACGTCACTTCGCCGGGGCGAATTTCGATGATGCGGGTAAACGTAATCCCAAAGTAGGGGATATTGACCCGATAAAACCCTGCTGGCAAATCGGGTATGGCAAAATTTTCCTGGTAGAAAGGGTCAGGGGTTATGCCGTTTGTCGTGTATGAAGTGCCTATCCAAAGTTGGTCTTCTTCCTGGTCAGCTTCAGGGTCAATATTGCTATGGACGTAAACGGTTGTGTTTTCTAATAATCTCCCATAGCTAGACTCTATGCGCCCAGCCAAAATCCCCCAACCCTGAGGAGGCGCTAACCAAAGGGCTGGGTTCCTGGTAGCGAAATAATCGTTCTCACCGATCCTGACTTCGAAATGCAGGTGCGGCCCTGTGGTATGCCCAGTATTCCCCACCCGGCCAATCTGCTCCCCGGCCATGACAAGGTCACCTTCCTCAACGGTGGCTTCATCAAGGTGGGCATAAATGGTGAAAAGCGGCTCTCCCTGATACCCAAAGTCATGTTTAATGACCACAGATATTCCATACGGATCATCGAGCCGCAGCCCGCCCCGGTATAGGCCATACCCAGACCAAATCACCTTGCCATCCCTGGCAGCCAGAACGCTTTTTTTCATCCTTGAGCTTATATCCATGCCTGTGTGGACGTGGTCGCCAAAAAACACATTTCCATAGCGATAATCTGGAAGGGGTAATTTAATATCTCGGGAGGCGATGGGACGGGAAAAGAAGAAGTGATCGTAAGGTGAGGGCGCCCAGGGGACGGGGTAGGCTGGTGGTCGCCAGGCCGCTTCTGCCGTGGTGGTTGCCGTTGGAGAGGGGAGTGAAAATTCCAGGGAAGGCAGGGTAGCTGTTGCCGTAACGGTGGGCGCGTTTTCTGGGGAGGGAGTCGTGGTGGAGAGGGAGTGGACGATGGCCGTGTCTTGGGGAGTGGGGGAGGAGGACGCCGTGGCGGTCGGGGAGGGGCGGGCGGTGGCCCTCGACTCCACCGGGGTGGGCGGTGGGGGCGTGGACGTCTCCCCCGCCACTGGCCGGCAGGCAGCCATCCCCCATATCCCCACCAGTAGAAACATGACCACGCTACGTTTGAAACTATATCTCATGAGTTTAACCAATAAGACCACTCAGACCCTCCAACTACTCAAGCGCCTCCGGAGGATAAATTTCCAGCATAGCCTCCATCCACGATAACCCCTCTCGTAAGGCGAAGCCTTGGAAGCGCGCGGAAGGGAACGCGGACTGCCAGGACGAAAGAGCCGGCACACGCTCCCATCCATACGCCGTTGCCAGGGCAGTGAAATCCACCCAATACCCGTTGGGAATCGTATCCGCCACCGCCCCGCCACGTTCGAACGCTAGGGATGCATTGCCGTAACGGGCCTCGAAATTCCAGGGTAATTCATGGAGCGGGCGGCCCTGGTCACCGGCTTGAGAATTTGCCCGCACGTACACTCGCCAGTAGGTCTGCATACCGTAATCTTCGCGGACGACCACCATCCACCCGGCCTGGCGGGGAAGGTCACTGACCTCGATGCCGCGCCCGGTAAAAGTCCAAGAAAGTTCTTGGTTGGGATCCGGGGGCGCGGTGAGGGGGAGAAAGGCGTTTTCGAGGGTGGCTAAGAAATCCCAGCCACTTTTTTGGGAAAGGTGTTTTCGCATAGCCAAAAAGCTTTCATCGGCCAAGTCGTGGAGTTGGGGATACGGGGCGCTGACATTTTCAAGGGGGGCTAATTGATACCGCCCGCCAGCGCTTTGCTCTTGAGAGAGTTTTGTCTCCCACAGGGGCGTTGGCGTGAGTTCCGGGGCGTTATTGGCCAACATTTCCTTTGGTAAGGCTGGCACCCAGGCCAACCCTTCTACCTTGCCGGGCAGCCTCACCGCTGGGAGCATCACCTGCGGTGTGTCGCTTTGGGGGAGGGGATAGGCGGTCAGGTACGTCTCCAGTGGGGTTTCTACTGTGGTAAAGAGCAGTCGTCCCTCCTGGTCCCAGATTGGCCAGTCTCCGCTTCCGGCAGGGGTGGGGGCCATGTTTGGTGTTGTGGTGTCCCAGGTGATAATTTGGTGTGCTCCATCCCCTCCTATCTCAGCCCAGGCCAAATAACGACCATCGGGAGACCAGGTAGGGTGCTTGGCACGTTGCGCGGAAAGGTTGCTAATTTGCGAGAAGCGTTCTTCCATCTCCCGCTGATCCAAATCTGCCAGCCAGACCGCCGATTGCCCCTCCCGCGTGGAAATAAAACTGATCATTCGCCCATCATGCGACCAGGCCGGTTCATAATCTCCGGCAGGATGGTTAGTGAGAATTTTAGGGGCGTTTTCCAGGGCCACATCTTGGTACATGATTTCTAAGTTCCCACCCTCATAGGCCTCGAAGGCTAGCCATTGGCCATCGGGTGACCAGGTAGGAGA
Organism: Chloroflexota bacterium; assembly: GCA_018263575.1. Classification (GTDB taxonomy): domain Bacteria; phylum Chloroflexota; class Anaerolineae; order Anaerolineales; family UBA11858; genus B10-G9. The sequence continues at coordinate 10,778 of JAANWX010000114.1, forward strand.
TGCTTCGTAACCCGGTGTATTCGTCACCTGGCTAATTTCTCCACTCTCCAGGGAAAGAGTATAAATATCCCAAACCCCGTTCCGAGTGGAGGCGAAGGCGATATATTTTCCATCTGGGCTAAGGGCTGGGGTGATGTCATTTTGCGCCCCGTCCGTCAACCTGGTGAGGGGCAGAGCGGTGTAGGTTTCGCCGTTTGATTCCGCAAAGGGGGCATAGGCAAATAGGTGGGCGTTTCCGCCTTCCCGCAGGGAGAGGATCAAGATCCCGGCCTGGGAGGTGAAGTTATAGGTGGAGGGGGAGAGCGTGGCGGCGGATTCCCGGGTGGGGGAGGGGGAGGCGGTAGCCGTGGCGGTGGGGGAGGGTGTGAGTGTGCGTGTCAAGGTGGGGGATGGGGTGACCGTTACCGTGGGGGACGGTGTCTCGGTGCGGAAGCTTGGCAACCGTTCCTGGACGCGCGGCCATCCCAGCACCATGATCACCACCAGGTTAACGGCCACCAGGAGAATGATGTAGAGCGGGTGAACGCGAATGCCCGCCCGAGGAGAGTCTTCAGAATGGTTATTAGGCTTCATAATAATTGGAAACGTTCACTATGCTCGAGCAGGATCGACAGATCCTGCGGGGGAATCCGGGGAACTGGCGTTCCCTTGAGAGCATTGGAAGTAGTTGTGTCATTGCCAACGTGTTTTTTGGGGATGTCTATGAGCGTTGGATGCGTTGTTTACCAATCCGGCGCATGATTTCCAATAGTTTAGGGAGGACTGTGGTATAGAGTTTGTAGAGGCCGGGGCGCAGGACCAGGTCCCACGCGCCTATCGTCCTAGAGACTTGGCCGCCAAACCCACGCTTGAAGCGGTAAACGCCCCACATGGGGTCACTCTTCTCGAAGACGTCGGGCGCGCCCCACATATCGTAAACAGTGCAGCCTACTTTTTTGGCCCAGCGCATGGCCTCCCACTGAATAAGGTAGGTGGGCATTTTTTTACGGTGCTCTACGGAAGACATCCCATGCAAATACCATGCCCGTTTTCCACAGCGAAAGATGACCGCGCCGGCCACAGCTTCCCCTTCCACTTCAGCGATGAGGGGGACGGCGACGGGGTCAGGGACAGCGGTAGTTTCCGGGCTAGAGGGCACAAAGGTCTCCCACACGGTCTGATAATACGCCTCTCCGCGGATGGCGAATCCGCCCCGCAGGGAGGTATCGGCGTACATCTGGTAGAGCATCCCCAGGTCGGCGCGGTCCCCCTCCCGGACGGTGACTCCTTTGCGTCCCGCAAGGCGAATGTTGTAGCGCGTTTTGGATTTCATGCGCATTAAGATGTCGTCCTCGGGTGCGGTCAAATCTACCAAGACTGTGTTGCGGTATTGAATCTGGTCAGCGGAAAACTGCCAGCCAGCGCCCTTCCATTCCGAACGGATTTCTTCTCCCAGGGGGTCTTCCTCGGCATCATTTTTGCCAGGCAAGCCTTTGCCCAAGACCACATCGGGGTCAATTTTAATGAAAATAGCCTTTTGGCGGCGGGCTATTTGCGCCAAGTCCTGGAGCACCCTTTCCCGCAGCGGGGCGTCCCCCCAATCCCGGAGAAGCGGCCCCTTGGGAACGTAGATAACGCTCACGCCGAGGGGCATTTTGCGCTGCAAGAGGAGGGCTGCCGCGGCTGGTTCCTGATCCATTTCTGCCAATCCCCGGCGGAGGTGGATCCTAAAGTGGCCTTCTTTCTCTTTTGTCCAGGCTACGGGGATGCTTTCCCATCCATATTTGGCCTTGACGGAAGCCCATTCTCGAGTCTGCAGGACGTGCGGGTTGGGCAAAGTGGCGATGATCTTATTCCAATTCTTTAGCATAGTAGCTTACTCCCCGCGCCCAGCCCAAAAACGGTACAGGGTGTAAAACATAGGCTTGTACACACGATCCCAAGGACCGCGCGTGCGTTTTAGCTCCCCGCCAAAGCCACGTTTGAAGCGATACACGCTCCACAGTCCATCGTGGCGTTCCAGAAAATGGTCTTCCAGGGTCTCAAAATCTTCGTCTGGGACGCCCCATAGATCATACGAGTGGCAGCCCCTTTCTTTGGCCCAGCGCATGGCTTCCCATTGAACGCGGTAAGTAGGCATGCGGTCGCGGTGTTCCCTGGAAGATGCCCCGTAGAAATACCAGGCGCGTTGGCCACGGGCAAAAACAAGCACACTGGCCAAGGGTTGTCCCTTATACTTTGCTGTGAATATTTTGCATTTTCCATCTGCTTCGAAGAGGTCGAGTATTCGCTGGTAATAGGCCAAAGTGTGGATGCCAAAATCGGCCCTGTCAGATGTTCCGCTTAATAGTTCGTAAAATTCCTCTACGCGAGAGGATTGTGTGACTTCGATTTCTTTGCGACCCGCCAGGCGGATGTTATAGCGCGTTTTGGATTTCATGCGCATGAGAATATCGTCTTCGTCAGTTGTGAGGTCAACGGTGATGGTGCGCGGCGGCTGAATCGACTGGAGGCTGGTTCGGAATCCGGGGGGCGGAGCGGGGGCAGGAGCAGATTCTCCGGTCCAGAGGTCCGGTTCCACCTTGAGGAAGATGGCCCCTTTCTGCTGGCAAATGCCATCCACCTCTTCCAGAAACTGGCCCCACTGACCAGAAACCCAGCCTTGGGGGGCAACTGGTCCGCGAGGGATGTAGGCCACCGTGTATCCCAGCGGCAGGGATTTGAATAAGACCTGCGCTCCGACATCTCCCTCTATGACGTGTTCTACTTCCCAGCCAAACTCTGATTTTAAATCTCCCCAGGCCGCGTCTTGTAAGATATGCGCGTTTGGGTGCTTTTTCAAAAATTCTATCCATGCGGTCTTGTCTACTACTGACATAAATTAGGTTTGTTTATCCTTTTTATAGTGATGAGTGAAGAGTCAATGTCATTAAGTTTAGCTCAGTTGTAGACCTGACAGGTTTCCCGACGCGACATTTTTAACTCGATTCGGTGCAACCAAGAGCATATTTCTGTCTAAAAGTGTGCTCTAAAACCTGTCAGGTCTGGGGCCAAAACCTTAACTAAATGGCATTGAGTGAAGAGTGACGAGTAAAACGTAAATTTGCTCATTACTCATTACGTATTATTTTTCATCCAGGCCACGGTTTTGGCAAGCCCTTCTGCTAAGGTTATTTGCGGTTGAAAGCCTAGCACCTCAGCCGCCAAGCTTGGGTCTCCCAGGGAGCGGTAAATGTCGCCAGGGCGTTTGGGGCCAAAGGCGGGTTGGGGGCTGTTGGGGATAATTTCCCGCAGCGTTTCCATTAACGTTAGGACGCTGATCTCGTGGCCCGTGCAGATGTTGAAAACCCGACCGGGCCCGCTCTCCGCTGTTTGGGCGAGCAAGTTGGCGCGGGCGATATCTTCTACATAGACAAAATCACGGCTCTGGCCGCCGTCACCGTCAATGGTTGGCGCTTCTCCCGCCAGTAATTTGTGGATGAAAATGGGAATCACCGCTGCGTAATCTGATTCAGGGGATTGGCGCGGTCCGTAAACGTTAAAGTAGCGCAAAGCGACCACATTTAAGCCAAAGGCGCGTGTGTAGAGATTGGCATAGGTTTCATTGACTTGCTTCGAGGCCGCGTAAGGAGAAAGTGACGTCAATTGGCTTTTTTCTGTGAGGGGCATTTGTTCGTTATCACCATAGACGGCCGCGCTCGATGATAGTATGGCCCTTTTTACACCCGCCTCTTGGGCGGCAGCGAGGACGTTCAGCGTGCCCTGCACGTTCGTATCCAGGCAGGTGTGGGGTTTTTCCATCGACAAGGCCACAGAAATAAAAGCCGCCAGGTGGAAGACATAATCCACCCCTCGGACGGCCTCTTTCACGTGGTCGAACTCCCTTATGTCACCCTCCAAGACTTCAATCTCTGGAGCTATTGAGGCCAGGTTTTCCCGTTTTCCGGTCGAGAAATTATCCAAAACGCGGACGCTATCACCTCGCGTCAACAAAGCGCGCACTAAGGTAGAGCCTATGAATCCCGCTCCGCCTGTTACAAGACATCGTGTCATGGTTTATTGTCCTTTTAAGCCAAAAATGGTAGAAGGAGTGCGTAAAATGATCCGTAAATCAAACCATAAATTTCGATTTTTTATATAAAACAAGTCATACTCCAATTTAGTATTTGTTTCCCGTATTGTGGCCGGGTAACCAAAGTTGACCTGTGCCCAACCTGTCACGCCGGGTTTTACGAGTAGGCGCGCTCGATAAAACGGCACTTGTTTTTGAAGTTTTTCTACTAATTGAGGCCGCTCAGAGCGCGGGCCAACCAAGCTCATTTCGCCGCGCAGCACGTTCAAGAACTGTGGGAATTCGTCCAGGTGGGTTTTTCGTAAAAAGCCGCCTACTTTGGTGATGCGTTCATCCTCAGCGCTTGCCCATTCTGCTTTGCCGTCTTCTTCGGCGTTTTGCCACATGGTACGGAATTTGATGATCTTGTAGGGGCTGGCACCTCTTCCCAAACGAGTTTGTAAATAAAATACGGGTCTTCCGCTTTCGATCAGAATAGCCAGGCTGATAAAAGGCAATAAAATCAGGAAGATTATTGTTCCTATTAAACTTCCAATAATATCCAAGAGACGTTTTCCAACCCGATAGAATCCGCTCACGCGGTTCTCGTCCACAAAAGAGCGTAAGATCCAATCGGATTCCAGCAATTCAATGGGCACCCGCTGCATTAATTCTTCATAAGCCAAGGGCATGCGCGTGATATCCACGCCTAATTCTTGGGCATCCAGTAAGGATTGGAACGTGCGGCCGTACATTTCTCCCGTGATAGCGACAATAATGTCGGAGATGTATTTATCCTGGATGATGTCGAGAATATCTTTACCTGTTCCTACAACTTTGCAGCCTTCTATTTCGGAGCCTATTTTTTCCGGATCATCATCAATACACCCCAAAATTGAAAAGGGTTTCGGTTCAATATCATTAAAAACTTGGAGCAAAATACGCCCTGACCTTCCTGCGCCAACGACTAAGACGCGTTGTAAAAAACGCTCCGCAGTGAAGACACTGATATATAAATAACGCCAAACCAAGGTAAGGATGGGGGCAACTGCCACAAAAACAACAACCGCTATTCTGGGAAGGACATCTTTTGTGATCGTGAAATATAAGCCCAAGTAAATTACAAGCCCCAATACAGCGGCTGTACCTACGGCTTTGATTGTTTCAGCCCAACTAGACGCGCGGCGGATATTATAAAGCTCTGTGAGGAGTACCAACCATATTGCCGGCAGATAATAAAACCAGGTTGGCACATGTTCTAATAAAAAGAAAAGGTTGAATTCATAAAACGCGTCGCGTGCGCTCCAAAAGAGGAGTGAGATTAACAAGGCCCCTAGACCGGCTAACAAGTCTCCAAACACCAACAGCGTCCGCCTTTCCACAAGCCGGAAACGCCAGCGATGTTCTTTTTGAGGGTCATAAGATGGTTTCATGTTATGTTTTCCGTTTTATAAAAATGTATTCAACAAAACTCCATAAAAAGCCCGAACCCCACGAAAAGTGCATAGTGGCAATTGCCAAAGGCAGGCCTAGGAGTAAGGGGGCATCTTTCTTCTTTAGGGCGGTTTGGATAGCAGAAAAAAGCAAAGCGCCACCGTAAATTATGGCTTCTAGGAATAATAACCAACGCGCCAGGGGAAGCCAAATACTAAAGAATCCTAACACAAGCCAAGTTAATACAAAAGCCCCAGAAAGTTGACGCCACCGAAAAGTCTCCGGATAGCGGGTGAGCATGCGCAGCTTCCAGTAGCCATAGCGCCAATATTGGCGTGACAAGGCGGAAAGGTTGTGACGTGCTACGTAGGTGGAGCGGATGGCTGGGTCAATCCAGACTATTTTTCCGGCCTGCCGAACGCGGACGTTGAACTCATAATCTTCGTTGGCCAAGAGACTTTCGTCAAAGCCGCCGATTTCGTCGATCAAGGAGCGGCGAAAAGCGCCAAAAGGGACCGTGTCCACGGCGCGAGCCTTGCTGCCGATGCGGTACCCCGCGTCCCCCACGCCGAGGGGATGTGCTACCGCGGCGGCAATGGCCCGGCCTATCCAACCTTCACTGCCGGGACGCATTTCGCAAATCCCGCCCACGTTATCGCCCAAGCCTTGCTCCAAAGCCGTTATGCTCCGGGAGAGGTAATCTTTCCGGGGGCTGGTATGGGCATCCAGGCGGAGGATAAATTCCCCTCGCGCAGCGCGGATGGCCCGGTTCAGGCCTGAGGGAATGGTCCGGGCGGGGTTATCTATCACTTCCACGGCCAATTGGGGATATTGGCTTTTATAAGCAGCAATTTCCTCCCGCGTCCTATCGGTGGACATGCCGTCGGCGATGATGACTTCCATCTCCTCGCTGGAAAAATCTTGTTCAAGCAAGGCCTGCAGCAAGTCTCGGATGGTAGCCTGCTCATTATAACAGGGAATAATTACTGAAAGTTTAATCATACATTTATTCTACATAACTCACTTATCACGTTTCACTACCGTCGAATCATCGGGTAAAACCGCCGGCAAGTGTACCACAAAAACGCTCCCCTCACCGACAACGCTGTCTACGGTTATCTTGCCTTGATGGGCCTGGATAATTTGCTGGGCGATGGCTAGCCCCAAGCCGGTGCTGGGTTTTTCACCATCTTTGCGGGATTTGTCGATCTGGTAGAAGCGTTCGAATATGCGGGGTAGGGATTGGGGAGGAATGCCCTCGCCCGTGTCGGTGATGGTGACCCGGACGGTTGTGCCCTCTCCCCCGGCCTGGACGTGGACGCTCCCGGCGGGAGGGGTGTGCCCGATGGCGTTATCGACCAGGTTGGTGAAGACTTGCGCCAATCTATCGGCGTCCCCCACGCAGGTGGGCAATGGCTCCACGGTCAGGGTCAGGTGGACGCCGGCCTCTTCTGCCTGCGGGGCGAGTTTCTTGTTCACGTCCCGGAGAATCTCCCCCAGCGCTACAGGTTCGCGTTCCAGGTTGGCAATCCCTGAGTCGAAACGGGCCAAGTCCAACAAATCCACCACCAAACGGTACATGCGGCTCGACTCGGTGTGGATGATTCTGGCGGCCTGGTGTATGCTTTCTGGGGTGTGGGCGGTTTTATCCAGTATGGCCTGAGAAAATCCTTGCACGGAGGTGAGGGGGGTCTTTAGCTCGTGCGAAACGTTGGCGACAAAGTCTTTTTGTGATTGCTGGCTGGCACGCACGCGCTGGCTCATTTCGTTGAAGTCTTTGGCCAACGCCCTGACCTCTTTAGGCCCCTTGATAGGAAGGGTGCGATACGCCCCCTCAGCCACATCTTGGGCGGCATCTGATATTTCTTTGAGGGGCGTAGCCACCCAGCGCGCAATCCAAAAGGCAAATAATAGCGATAGGAGGAGTGCTATCCCGCCCGCTTGGAGGAAAGGGGGAAGAAATTCATCTTGGAGAACTTCTCGAAATTGAGCGTTCTTCAGGAGGCGCAATCCGCCCTGACGGGGAGTGGCTACCACCAAAAATGCCTGCCTCGGCAACGGGCGGGAGGCATAGAGCCAAAGATCCCTTTCTTGATCACGAAGTATGCCCTGCCTGGGTAGCGGGGGGGCTTGGGGCCAGTTTAGGGGGGAGCCATTTTCCTCTGTGTCCACCAGAAGATTTCCATTGACCTTGAGGATGATTATCCGGAGCGAAAAATTTTCGCTGGCTTTTTGGAGCTCCTTTTTTTGCTCCGCTAGTGATACTTCTTCCATCCGTCTGAGAATTATGGTAGCGGCCAGGTCTAATTTTTGGATGGCTTGCCGGTCAGCCAGGGGATGGCGGATGAGGTATACCAGCAACCCCACCGCTAAGATGCTCAAAACGGTGCTGATGACGAGCGCGTAGGTCAACCAAAGTCGAGAACGAAGGGAGGTTAGCATAGGAGTTGGTATATTGGGAAATTAGGGATTGGTATATTGGTGTATCGGGGTATTGGGGAGCAAGGGAGCAGGGGAACGGGAAAACAGGTGGGTGAATGGCGAGTGAATGGTGAGTGGCGAGTACCCAATATACCAGCCTACCAATTTACCAGTTTCACCAGTCTACCAACTTATAGCCAATACTGGTAACTGTTTCAATTTGTACTGTGCTGTCAGTAAGTTTTTTGCGGAGGTGACCAACGTGAACGTCCACGGTGCGGGTTTGTCCCATGTAGTCATAGCCCCAGGCCAAATCGAGCAATTGTTTTCGGGAGAGGGCCATGCCCCGATGCGTGGCCAATGTGTAGAGAAGATCAAATTCCTGGTTGCGGAGGGAGATGAGTTCTCCATCCACGGTCACCTCGCGGCTGGCGGGGTCAATGACCAAATTTCCAATATGACTGGGGGATTCTCCCAGGCGTTCAGCATTCCTCTCTCCCCGCCGAAGAATGGCTTTGACGCGGGCCACAAGCTCGCGCGGGTTGAAGGGTTTGGTGAGGTAATCGTCAGCACCCATCTCGAGGCCGAGAATTTTATCAAGGTCTTCATCGCGGGCGGTGAGCATGAGAATAGGGACCGGGTTTTTGTCACCCCGCAGGCGACGACAAACTTCTAACCCGTCTAGTTTGGGGAGCATGATGTCTAATACCACCAAGGCCGGGCGCAGGCGTGCCACCGCTTCCAGGGCCGATTGTCCGTCTCTAACCGCTTCTACCTGAAAATTTTCTCGCTCCAGGTACATGCGGGCTAGTTGGATGATATTGGGTTCGTCGTCTACGAGGAGGATGAGTTGGTGGGGCATTAGTTGAAGTGGTCGGGTAGTCGCTAGTCTGGTAGTCGGGTAGTCGCTGGTCTAGTAGTCGGGTAGTCGCTGGTCTGGTAGTCGGGTAGTCGTTACTCGTCACTCAATGTCGTTAAGTCAAGGCGTATGTCATTTCGAACGGAGTGAGAAATCTTTCCGTCGCAAGTAAATGGTAGACTGAAACCAAGATTTCTCCTCGTTTTTCGGCGGTAATCGCGCCGAAACCTCGTCGAAATAACATGATTAATTGCCTAACTTAATGATATTGACTCATCACTCATCACTGCCACAGCTTCAATCTCAACGGCGGCGTCTTTGGGTAGACGGGCGGCTTGGACGGCGGAGCGGGCTGGATGGTCGGCAGTGAAGAACTCGGCATAGACGGCGTTCATGGCCCCAAAATCGTCCATGTCGCGCAAGAAGACGGTGGTTTTGACGACGGTGGAGAGGGAAGCACCCGCCGCTTCAAGGACGGCTTTCAGGTTTTTTAAGGCTTGGTGGGTTTCGGCTTCGATTCCGCCGGGGACAAATTCTCCGCTTTCCGGGTCTATGCCCAATTGGCCGGCGGTGAAGACGAAGTTTCCAACTTTCACGCCGGCTGAATAAGGGCCAATAGCGCTCGGAGCATTGGAGGTGGTTACGATTTCTTTTTTGGGCATTCTTTTACTCTCCTTCATTCTTATAATAAAAGCAGAAGTCATGAGAGTCAAAGCATAGGCCTCATGTCTTCCGGTCTGTATGTGGCCCTTATTTTACTGGACAGGGTAGATTGTGGCAAGTTTTTATGCTTTCAGCCATAATTTATGATAAGATTCGCTTTGTACTATCCCTCTCCCCTCAGGTGTGGATGAAAAGTGATTCCGAGGCTCAAATAGTAACAACGTCGAATTCATTTTATCCATCTCACAGTTTGCTAGGTTTTTTCTCCATATCGGCGTGGAGTTCACCCGGCCATGACACGTACAGAAAATATAGTCAATACCATTATCAAAGGTCTCATATTCTCTCTTTGTCGCGTAGAGGGGGAGGAGTTGAAGCGCGTTCCCGACCAGGGTCCGTTGATCGTTTATATGAACCACATCAACTTTTTAGATGCTCCCCTTTTTTATACCCATTTGCGCCCCCGTCCTTTAACGGGCTTTGTGAAAAGTGAGACCTGGGATAGCCCCTTTTTAGGCCCTCTTTTCACCTTGTGGGGAGCGATTCCCTTGCGGCGTGGTGAGGCGGATATGAGCGCTATCCGCCAGGGGGTCTCCGTTCTCGAGGAGGGGAAGATTCTGGCTATTGCCCCCGAAGGGACTCGCAGTGAGCATGGGAGGCTGCGGGTGGCGCACGCAGGTACGGTAATGATGGCCTTGTTGAGCGGTGCTCCCCTCTTGCCCCTGGCCCATTTCGGCACGGAAAAATTCCGCCATAACCTGCCCCGTCTCCGGCGTACACGTATCCGGATTCGGGTTGGTGATCCCTTCCGTTTAGATAATGGCGGGAAAAGGGCGACTCGAGAAATCCGGGAAAAGATGACCGAGGAGATTATGTACCACTTGGCCGCTATGTTGCCTCCCTCATATCGTGGTGAGTACGCTGAGCTAAGCAAAGCTACGCGGAAATATATGCGCTTTGTAGCCAGAAAGTAGGGGGCAGGTTAGGATAATCGCATTTGGAAACATGTACATGCTGAAACCTGAACAACGTCCTTCCAGATTCACAAAGCCACCATGGGAGAAATCTATCTTATTGGTTTCCAACTGGCTCTAGAAAATATTCATTTTGGGCTGTTGAGCCTTCTGCCACCCATCCTACAGTACCCTCTTCAATCTCAACTTGCCACAATAGAATATAATCAAGATTGTATTCTGTGCATACGGTTTTCCCCAATGCTGTAACTTGGGTTCCGGGCTTTAGAGCGGGACCCTTATTGTCTTCATTGAAATCGGGTGAGGAACGGAAATTCAGGTAGGTGAGCACTTTCACATTGTCGCCGGGGGCAATTCGTGAGGGAAGTGCTTTTGGGCAATCCTCCATTTCACCTTCGGTCCCTCCTATTGCGCCCGTTCCCCCTGAGCTTGTGTCTTCGGTTTTTTCGTCCTGGTGGACAGCAACAAAGGGTTGAACCCAGGCATGGGTTGACGTATCCCAAAAATAGGACACTGATCCATCCTCCGCCAGCAATGCCCACTCATACCAATCGGTAGAGGATATTTCTCCTTAGATTCAACTAGTAAGTGCAACTTTGATGTCGAAAAAAGAGGTAAGCTGTAGTATAGTATAGAATACCTCTCAGACGACAAAATCAAAGGAGCACTCATGACATACAAACAACTT
>JAANWX010000115.1 GCA_018263575.1 Chloroflexota bacterium
GCCCAGACCTGACAGGTTTTAGAGCACACTTTTAGACAGAAATATGCTCTTGGTTGCACCGAATCGAGTTAAAAATGTCGCGTCGGGAAACCTGTCAGGTCTACAACCGAGCTAAACTTAATGACATTGACTTATTACTCGTCACTCATCACCTCATCACCTCACTAAAGGAGACCTAAAATGACTGAATACACCGTAAAAGAACTTATTTTCAACCACGAAAAAGCTTTCCAGGCTGATAAAGCCGCCGGACTAGAGGCCGTGATTCAATATCACCTCACCGGCGACGAGGGCGGAGATTACATCATCACTATCAAAGATGACGCCTGCCACGTCGAAGAAGGCACCGCCGAAGATCCCGTCATGACCCTCACTGCTGATGGGCGCTATTTTGGCGACGTTCTCCTCGGCAAGGAAGATGGTATGAAAGGCTTCATGCAGGGCAAGCTTCAACTTGCGGGCGACCTCAACCTGGCTATGAAGTTGACCAGCTTCTTCAAGATGGGGTAGGGTTGGTTGGTTGGTTGGTTTGTTTGTTGGTTCGTTGGTTGGGAGATTGGGGCATGGGCCATGACGGCGGGTAAGGAAACCCGCCCTACACGCCCAGTCCCAGTCTCTCGTTTTAACTACCAGCAGTTCTAAATTTGAACTGGAATGAGGTGACTGTCACGGGTTTCCAGGCCACAGCAAGCCCGGAAGTGCATAAACCCGTGACAGTCACCTGCGCTGAAGCCATATTTAGAATTGCTGTTTAACTACAACCCAGGTTTACAATGTTTTACATATCTGGTACTATCAAACTACAATGAGTAGCCAAAGATTCATAAAGACAGTCTCCGAACGATTCCTTGTCCCAGAAAAAAGAGGTAGAGGATTTTATAAAATGAGTATCACTATAAAACCAGGAACGCTATCCGACTTTTTTTCTTCCGCCAAAGAGACAGCGAAGGAAATTGATGAAGAGCGCAAAATAACTCCTAAAAATATCATTTGGGTTGACCCAGAGGATCTTCGCGCGTTACTTAAGGAAGAACGAACAAACCTAGTCAAGTTTTTACGCCAAAATAACCGGGTTATCTTCTCTGAGCTTAGTCAGGCTATGAATAGATCTCCCTCTAGTCTTAATAATGACCTTGATATCCTCCACAAGTATCAACTAGTCAAAATTTATAAGGAACCCAACCCCGGGCACGGCGTGCGTAAAGTCATTGAATCCACATTTGACGATGAACGCATCCAAGTAATCGCCGAAATCTAAATCTGCTCATCACGCATTACTCATCATCGCGCAGCGTAGCGAAGCATCCCCTTGGGGGACTCTTCACTCTTTACTCGTCACTCATCACTTCAGTCATAATCTCAAACGCAGGGGGATTCTCAATATGCTTTTTGACCGCGCACTGCTCTGCTGAACGCACCAAGGCAGAATAATACTTTTGGGGAAACTCAGGGGGAACTTGGATTTCTAATTCTATCTTTCCCACCATCCGTTTCTGATGATCATAGATAGAACGCTGCACCACGCGAAGATCCTCCGTCGGGAGGCCCCGGTGTTTGCAAAAATTCAGCACATAAATTCCCGCGCAGGTTGCCAAGGATGACAAAAACAAGGCAAAAGGCTCCGGTTCGGCACCCTCACCTCCACCTCTTGGGGACTGATCCGTCTTCACCGTGAAGTCGCCAAAATGAGCGTCCACGCGCGCACCGCCGGGAAAATCAACTATCATTTCCATACTAACTCCTTTCATTTTTAAAAAAATCAGCATCATCCCAATCCAGGTCAAAACACATTTCGACCTATTATGCACATCGTTTCTTTGAGAAGATGCTGGAACTATATGATAAGATGCGAAATTCCCGTAAAGGTTACATCTACTTTCTTTATCGGCCTCCTTCCGTGTCTTCTCAAAAAATTGGAACAATGTAGGGCGAGTTGGCAACTCGCATCCCCCAAGATGTTGAAAAGATACCTCTAGATCCATAATAAAGACCCCGGTAATCAATAAAAACCGGGGTCAGTCCTATTCTCTAAAGGTAATTGGTCTGCCTGAGCCGCCAATACGATTGGCTCGCTACCCAAAGTCTAAAGTTAATTGTGAACCATCCCTTCCTATCTACTCCTTGAAGGGCATAGGAACAAGGCGTTCCTCTATTTCAGCCTCGAGAGTGGCAATGTGTTCGTTTACCTTGGTTAAGGCATCCTCCAGGGGAACGAGTTCACGCTCTTTCTGGTCTCGGCGTTTAAACTCTACTCCGCCTTTATCAAGGGAACGTGGGCCAACGGTGATGCGGATGGGAATGCCTATCAGGTCGGCGTCGTTGAACTTGACGCCAGGGCTTTCGTCGCGGTCATCGAAAATGACCTCCACGCCCGCTTCCTGCAACTCTGTATAAAGCTGTTCAGCGGCTGCCTGGGCTTCAGCGCCTTTCTCGCCGCGCCCACTAATGGCCACGATATAGACTTGGTAGGGGGCCACGCTGATGGGCAAGATCATGCCGTACTCGTCGTGATATTCTTCCACGATGGAGGCCAGAAGCCGCCCACTGCCGATGCCGTAAGAACCCATCACGACCGGTCTTTCTTCCCCGTCTTCGTCCTGGAAGGTTGCCCCCACGGCCTCGCTGTACCAGGTTCCCAGTTTGAAGATGTTCCCCACCTCAATGCCGCGCACCTCCCGGAGAGCCTGGTCACAAACGGGACAAGCGTCCCCCTCCCGAGCGGCGACAATATCGGCCACAAGGTCCGCCTCATAATCTCGCCCATAATTGACGTTGATAAAGTGATAGCCTTCCTGGTTGGCGCCCGCTACCAGGTTGGGAGTGTCGGGGATCAGGTCATCGACCACCACCAGCACACCGTCCAATCCCACAGGGGAAGCATATCCGGGCACGGCGCCCACGGCCTCAATCTCCGCCTCTTCCGCCGGGCGGAGGGCTTTGGCTTTGATGACGTTGGCCAGCTTGGTCTCGTTCAAATCCATATCTCCCCGCACAATAGCGAAGACCAGTTTCTCCACCTCCTCCTCACCTTCGAGAACGGTGGCCATCATGAAGACAACTTTCGAGGTTTGGTGTTCGGGAATATCCAGGAATTCGGCCAAACCAGCGATGGTTTTCATGTGAGGGGTGGCGACTTTTTCCAGGGGAAGGGGGGCTTCATCGGAAGCGGTTTCCTTTTGGAAGACAGCAATTTGGCGGTTGGCGGAATAACCACACCCATCGCAGAGGAGCAGCGTATCCTCCCCCACCGGGGTGATGTACATATACTCGTGAGCCATCTTCCCGCCCATCATCCCCACATCGGATTTGACGGCAATCACGGGCAGGTCGCAGCGGTGGAAAATATCGAAATAGGCCTGGTAATGAGCTCGGTACTGCTCATCGAGGCCCGCCCAATCGCGGTCTAGGCTGTAGCTGTCTTTCATGGTGAACTCGCGGACGCGAATAAGGCCGGCCCGGGGACGGGGATCATCGCGCCATTTGGTCTGGATGTGATAGATGAGAACGGGCAATTGGCGATATGAATGAATCTCATTCTTGATAATGTCAGATACCGCTTCCTCATGAGTCATGGCCAAGGCCATATCCCGGTTATTGCGATCCTTGAGACGGCCCATTTCCGGCCCAATTTTGAACCAGCGTCCCGTGCGCTTCCAGATTTCGGCGGGTTGGACAACGGGCATGGCCATTTCTTGGCCGCCAATGGCATTGATCTCCTCGCGCATAATATTTTCAATTTTTGTCAGGGATCGTTGCGCCAAGGGCATGGCGGTGAAAATTCCGGCCGCTAATTGGCGAATATACCCGGCTCGGAGCAGCAACTGATGGCTGGGAATCTCCGCATCCGAGGGGGATTCTCGTAAGGTTTGGCTAAAAAGTTTTGACATTCTCATAATTCATTCTCCTCGTAAAAAACAAAAAACCCTCCGACTTTCCAGTCCAGAGGGAATCCATTTGTGCACAAGCAACCTACCCGTGTCTCGAAGACCGAAAGCGCATTATCTTAGCTTTGGGATGCTAGGGACGGGGGGTAGGAAGAAAAATTCACTTATCATAATAGGCTTAGTTTACCAAAGGCTATTATTCTGTCAAGATTAGACATGGTTCATAAGAGAGCATAGTTACCACTGGTAAAAGCAAATGCGCCGTGCTAGAATATCAGAAGTATTTTTTCATTCCCCCTACCACCACAGGAGTAAACCATGCGCCCAAAGCTCAACATGCTTGACGAAAAATCTGTATCGAAAATCATCGAGGAGGGATACGCGCTTCTCATGGATCCCGGCATTGAGGTTCACAACGACGATGCCTTAGAATTGCTGGCTGAGGCCGGCGCAGAGGTGGATGTTAACGCCAAGATTGCCCGCATCCCGGAAGAGCTTGCCCGCCGCGCGGTTGAAAGCGCTCCCTCAGAATTTCATCTCTATAACTTGGATGGGGAACCAACCGTCCACTATGGGGGAGATCGAGTGCACTTTGACCCCGGTTCCGCCGCTCTCATGCTCCTGGATAGTGAGACCCAGAGACAGCGCGAGCCGGTCACAGCCGATTTTGTCAAATTCGTCAAACTTGTCGAGACTTTGCCCCAAATAGACGCCCAAAGCACGGCCATGATTCCCGTTGATGTTCCGGAAGAGATTGGCGACCTCTACCGGCTCTACCTGGCCCTGAACTATATGCACAAACCCATCGTCACCGGCGCCTTCCGCACCGATACCTGGTGGACGATGAAAGATATGTTGGTCGCCGTAGCCGGAAGCGAAGCTGCCTTGGCTCGTAAACCCATCGCCATCTTTGATGTTTGCCCTTCTCCACCCCTCAAGTGGTCCAACCTCACCTGCCAAAACATGATCGACTGCGCCCGCCACAACATTCCCTCCCAGATGGTCTCCATGCCGCTCACGGGAGCCACCGCGCCCGTCACCCTGGCGGGAGCGGTCGTCCAGCATACGGCGGAGTGCCTGAGCGGGGTGGCCATTTCCCAATTGGCCCAAGAAGGCGCGCCCATCGTGTGGGGCGGTTCGCCATCCGCTTTCGACATGCAGCAGGGCACCACGCCCATGGGCGCCGTGGGCACGTGGATGATCGATACTGCCTATACGCAAGTTGGCAAGGCGCTGGGGATGCCCACCCACGCCTACCTGGGGATGACGGACGCCAAAGTCGTCGACGCGCAATGCGGCCTGGAATCCGCCGGGGGGACGCTATTGGCCGCCCTGGCCGGGGTGAACATGGTCTCCGGGGCGGGAATGATGGCTTTCGAGAATTGCCAGAGTTACGAGAAATTGGTCATCGACGCCGAGATCATCGGCATGGCCAAACATCTCCTGGGCGGCATCCAACTGCGGGATGATCCTATCGCCCTCTCCCTCCTGCGGGAAGTGGGCCACAATGGGGACTTCATCACCCACGACCACACCTACCAACGCTTCCGCGAGGAGCTGCATATGGCCTCCCCGGTCATTGACCGCCAAACCCCGGAAGCCTGGGAAGAAAGCGGCGCGCTCACGGCGTGGGACCGCGCCCAGCAACAGGTGGCCAAGCTCCTGGAAACCTACCAACCCAACCATCTCTCGGATGACGTACGGACTGAGCTACGTGAAATCACAACCCAGGTTGCCCGGAAGTTCGGCATGGATGAATTGCCAGTGAGTGAGGAGTAATGAGTAATGAGTGATGAGTAATGAGTGATCTTGTGCTTCACGTTTTACTCATTACTTGTCACTTATGGTAAACTACAAACACCTTGAATTCACAAGATCAACAACGCCTTGCAGACATATTCAGTCACTACCCCACGGAGGAAACATGTCCCCACTCAGCGAAGAAGTCCAAGCCAAGTTAGACAGCCTGCAATATGAGTTAGAAAATTTACAGGACGAGGTATTGCTAACCAACATACAAGATGAGGTGGAAGACATCCAAACCACGCTGGCCACCCTGCCATCGGATCTCGGCGAACTCCGAACACGAGGCTATGTTTTTCAAAGCTTTTTGGAGGAAAAGATAGAAGCCTTGGACGAGGAGTGGGGGAAAATCGACAGCGGTATCTCCCTCGATATCCGCCGCCGGGGCAGGGAATTGGGACACGAACTGGAGGAAGCGGAAGAAACGCTTAGCAAAGCGATGAGCGGGCGTTCTATTTATGTCGATCGAGCCGAAACGGCTATCGAGAGCCTCGAACGAAAAGCTAATTCAGCCGCATCAGCCCTGCGCTCCCAATACGACACACTCCAAGAAAAAGTGCGGGAGTGCAAAACCGGCGTGAACCAGGCCCAATCCATGCTGGACGACATTGACGAGGCCAGCTTCGAACTCTACCCGGCCGAAGACCCTGTCGCCTCCTGCTCGGCCAAGCTCATGGAATCCAAAAAAGAAGGCCCCAAAGGGGTACTCTACCTGACCGATGAGCGCATCATCTTCGAGCAAAAAGAGAAAATTGCCACCAAGAAGGTGCTCTTCATCGCCACCGAAAAAGAAAAGGTCCAGGAGTTGCTCTTCGAGGTCCCGGTGGGCCAAATTGAGAAGATTGAAAGCAGCCAAAAGGGATTTCTGGGGGGGAAGGAAATGTTAGAGCTGCGCTTTGAGGCTGGGGCCAACCTGAACAGTGCCCTGCTGCGCCTGCGGGGAGCCGACAACGAGGAATGGCAACGCCTGATCGGGCGCGTAAAATCGGGAGAAATCGACAACGAGCGCACGGAAGCCAAGGACGAAGAGGCCATTGAAAAAGCCCGTTCTGCGCCTACCCAATGTCCCTCTTGTGGCGGAGGATTAGAAGATATTGAGATTGTGCGCGGAATGCGGGATATTGACTGCCCTTATTGCGGAACCGTGATTCGGCTTTAGGGGTGAGGTGATGAGGGATGAGTAATGAGAGTTGAGCCAATATCATTTAGTTAAGGTTTTTGGCCCAGACCTGACAGGTTTTAGAGCACACTCTTAGACGGAAATATGCTCTTGGTTGCACCGAATCGAGTTAAAAATGTCGCGTCGGGAAACCTGTCAGGTCTACAACCGAGCTAACTTAATGACATTGAGTGATGAGGGATGAGGTGATGAGGGATGTGGGTTAGAAGGAAGAGTCTGGCCGCTTGGTTGATGGCCGTTCCACTGGTGGTGATGCCCCTCCTAGGCGGATGTGTTCCTGGCACGCGCGAACCGGCCCCAACCTTCACGCAGCACCCAACGGCCACATCCCGACTTGCGGTCACGCCCGGAGATGGTGCCTCCGCAGAATCCCCCTCACGGGCTGGGGCGGGGGAAATCGTCTACACCCACATCAACTCCCCCGAAAACGGGAAAATCGCCGTGCGGGTTGACCTCCCCCCCTCCCCCCGGTATGGTGACAGCGCTCCGGTCGTGGTGGTGGCATCCACCTGGTTCGTGGAGAAATACGCCGAGCGGGAAACGCTGGTTTTCCCATCCCCTGACCCAGGCCCTGCTGGATAACGGGGTCTTCACCCTGGGGACCTGGCCCGACGACCTGGCCACGCCCCAACAAACGGGGGATTTTTGGCCCTACCGGATCACGGTTCACAACTACGCCGCCATCGGCGAGAACCTTCCCGACCTGCGGGTGCTGTTGCCCTTCGCCACTTACGACCACGTCCAGGTCGCGCCGGACAAGCCTCATATCCGCCAGGCTTACGATGGATTCCACAAAACCGCCCGGCTGTGGACGCGCCTGAATTGCGACCTCGTTTACGTGCAGGCGGAGATCCATCCCAGCGCGTCTTTGGAGGCGGGTTTCCCGGATAACGAAGCCAACACTGAACCGGGGGACTGGTACGCCGAGGCCGAGGCGTGGGGATTCGCGGGGAAATTGGCGGGGGAGATGACCAACCGCACCATCCCCCTGGCCGGGATCGCGGAAATGGCCGACCGAGTGCGAGCAGATAACTGGGAACCAAACCTGGATTCTGTTTTGTTCGAGTGGTGAATGGCAGACCCAAAGAAAGGGGGAAATATTAGGAAAATTTGCCTTTTATGAGATTTTTTGTTATACTTGTCACTAGCCTTGCGCTACAAGGTCTTCTAAAATAACCCATATCCTAAAAATGGCATTTTCTGGTATGAAGTAGTCCCCAATATACAGAAATAACTACACCCTGGAATACATCTATGAGGCAGATAGAGAAAGTCCTGATTATCAGCATATTGATAATTCTATCGCTTGCTTGCTTCCAAAACACATCCCAGACCAGCCCTAAAGTTCAAGAGCCACGTGAAGCCCAAGCAGCAACCACGTCCAATACATCACCATTAGGCACTTTATGCCCTAATCTAAAACTAATTCTGCCCACAGACTGGAAACCTTTCAATCCTATTCCTTTAAATACTGCTGGCGACGAGAATCAGGAATGCGTACTATTCTATCACTTTGATTTCAGTGCTGAAGCTCCGAAACAAGGCCCCATTAACGGAGTCATTTACCACCTAGGCGAAGGCAGGCCGCCGTCTATTATCCCCTACAAACTGACACTAAATACGCCGGATCACCTTTGCGAACACCACTGCACGGCATCTATGGAAGACGTTCTTTCTGGGTGGGAAGGTAAAGAGCTGATTATCGAGGATAAAGATACTGAAAGTGGGGATGTCAAAAGGCTTTCACTTTTTCGTTGGGATCCCGATATTGAACCTAATGGGGGTTACAAGCCACTTGGTAATTTCTCTGGAGATAATATTACACATAGAAGCAAAGATAAGGTTGTCGAGTATTCATACCTCGAAAACCGCTCCCAATTAGCTACGAAAACAACGAAGTACCCTTTCGAAAACAAAACTTATTACGGCGATAATCTTCCAGAGCCTAGGAGTAAAATCATTTTTCAGTATAGTGAACCTGAAACTATCGAAAATTCCCCCTATCCGGAAAAGGTGGTGTTTGGTTTCTACACACACTATCCCTCCCGCGAAAAGATACAACCCTTCTTTAAAGAGGAAAGCTGGACCGCCTTAGAGGAATGTTCTGAAGGCCAATGTGGCTGTCAGCTACCTTACGAGAGCGTGACATGGGTTCGAGTCACCGACTTGAAAACTGACAGCGAGGATGCAAACCAAGCCACTGTCAATGCCAGCATCATTTGCGAAGCTGAAAGCTGTGAACCCAACTGCCCGGAAAGGCATGTCACCTTGTACCTCGTCCGAATCGATGAGTACTGGAAGTTAGAAGACATAGAAACCAGATGATGCATTCTATGCTACAATAGGGGGAATAAACGACTACACAATAGCATAAGAGCAGCCAGGTTTTGCCGCTTGCCCATAGGCAAAGCTGGCTGCCTCATCCCCAACAAATTATGTCTACTTCCAAACACCCCCCCACCCTAACCGATCCCACCGGGCGAGAACATCTCCTGGCAGAAGATGTGACCACCATCGGCCGCGCGGTGGAAAATGACGTCGTCGTCACCTCCAAGCGCGTCTCCCGGGAGCACGTCCACCTGCGCCGGGAGGGTTGGCGCGTGATTCTGGAAGACCAGAACAGCACCAATGGCACTTTTCTCAACCAAGAGCGCGTGCTCTCTCCCCGGGAGCTGCGGGATGGGGACCAGATCAAGGTGGGGGACGTGATTCTCACCTTCCACGACCCGAACATCACCTTCCGGGAATCCCCCCTCCCCCACCTGGAGGTGGACGCAGCGGCGGGGATTGTCCGCATCGAGCGGCAACGGGTCGATCTCTCCGCCAAAGAATTCACCCTCTTGGCCTACCTCTACAAAAATCGCGGCCAAATTTGCCCTAAAGATGAAATTGCCGAAGCCGTCTGGCCGGAGTACGAAGAGACTAGCGCTTTCGATTATCAGGTTGAGAATTTGGTTCGCCGCCTGCGGAGCAAAATTGAATTTGACCCGTCTGATCCTCAGCTTTTGGTCACCATGCGGGGATTGGGGTATAAGCTTTTGGCGGCTTAGGGGAATGGAGGGGTGAGGTGATGGGGTGACAGGGAGTGAGGCCAGTGGACGCTTGGAGAGGAATTCTATGGTAAGGCCATCCTTAGTAGGGCAAAATCTTGGCAAATACCGCGTCCTAGAACCTTTGGGGCGGGGTGGTATGGCGCGGGTTTACCAGGCCTATCACCCTAAGCTGGACCGGTACGTGGCCATCAAGGTCTTGCGCTCCGATTTGGAGGAGGATGAAAAGTTCCTGGCCCGTTTCCAGCAGGAGGCACAATCGGTGGCCAAGCTGCGTCATCCCAACATCATCCAGGTCTTTGATTTCGACATCGAAGACAACCTCTACTACATGGTCATGGAGCTACTAGCGGGGGATACGCTTAAAACCCGCCTCAACGATTACCGCGTCCAAAACCAAAAAATGCCGCTGGGGGAAACTACCCGGGTCATGTTAGATGTGCTGCGAGGCTTGGCCTACGCCCACAAATCAGGCGTGATCCACCGCGACATCAAACCTGCCAATATCTTGCTGACCCAGCGCGGGGAGGCTATCCTCAGCGATTTTGGCATCGCGCACATCATTGGAACCACCCAACACACCGCTTCTAGCACGCTGATGGGCACGTTGAATTATATGGCCCCGGAACAAGGCCTCGAGGGAAAAAGCGACGCCCGCAGCGACATTTACGCCCTGGGCATCACCCTCTACGAAATGCTCGCCCAACGGCCTCCTTTCGAGGGTGAAACTCCCTTGGCCATACTCATGAAGCACATCAACAACCCCCTTCCCCCGCCCAAGGAGATCAACCCCGATATTCCCACAGTCTTCCAAGAAATTGTGCTCAAAGCACTGGAGAAAACGCCAGAGAACCGTTATTCAAGTTCCAAGGAGATGGCCCTGGCCTTAGGAAATGCCACAGAAAAAATCAACCTTGAGCTGCCAACTCACATTTCTCTCCCTTTGTCTTTCACAACGGAAGAAATGCCGTCTGAATCCGTGATCGTCCTCTCCGGTTCAGCTCGTGAAAAACTCACTGAGGCCAAGTTCGCTGACCAAGACACTGACCCGAAATTAGATCACCCCTCAGAAACCAAAACATTCAAAGAAAAGAGTATTCCCGAAAGAATCATGGGAATATCTTGGCGAGAAGAAAGAAGTTCTTCGAGAGCAGATACGATCTTAAGGTCCATAGGTGTTTTCCTGATCGTCAACAGCCTCGCCATCATCATGGCCGGGTTAACGGAATGGGAGATTTTCAACGCCATTTGGCCTATCGAGTTCTTTCTCATAGCTCACATCCTGAGCGGTATCATGACCTCCACCCGCTCCATCTGGTTTATGATACCGGTGGGGATCATAACCGGTAATGGTCTCCTCTTTCTTTATGCCACGGCTACAGGACTTTGGGGACATTGGAGTTTCTTATGGGTCTTCGAAGTGTTGCTGCTATTTGGCATTCTGTGGTGGACCATTAAAGTGGGAAATCAAGAGGAGCGCGGCCCCTATTTGGCGCAGAGTCTAGGCCGGGTATTGGTAATCGCATTGGCTGCCCTCAGTTTCGGAACCCTGGCCATGGAAGTGTTGTTCTATTTGAGGAGCGGTGGGGGATAGAAGAAGATACCTTCCTATTAGCGTTCCGTTAGCACACGGATAGGTATGAGTAGGGAGTTGTTGGTATCCTACCATCACGTAGAAATACTTGAGATAGGAGAAAAATGATGAACAAACGATTTTCAACAATACTAGGAATTGCACTAATCCTGATGGGGGCATTGGCCATCGCGCTCAATATTGGTGTCCCGCTCCTGGGATTCGATAGGCTCATGTGGGGGCCGTGGCGCTTATGGCCGCTAGCCGTGATTGGCGCGGGACTGCTTTTTGTGGTCCCACCCCTCATTTTCAGGGAAAACCCTGGATTGGCCGGTCTCTTTATTCCCGGAATGCCCATCTTAACCACCGGTGGGATCTTGCTTTTTTGCACCTTGTTCAACGCCTGGGGGGCATGGGCCTGGCTGTGGCCGCTCGAAGTCCTCGCCCTGGGCGTGGGATTTTTACTGGCCGCCTTCTTCATGCGGGTGATTTGGCTACTCATCCCCGCCTTTGTGATTAGCGCCAATGGGTTGCTATTCTTATTTTGTTCACGGACCGGTTTATGGCAAGTATGGGCCGCCCTGTGGACGATTGAACCCCTCTCGCTGGGTTTGGCCTTCTTGGCGATTGACGCGCGCAAAAAAATTCCCGGTCTGCGGCTTGCCGGGTTTATCCTGAGCGGGGTCGCCGCTGCGGGACCCGGAGCTTCTGCCCGGAAAAATTTTGTGAACAATTGTCCCACTTCTTCTTCGGACATGCCTACGCCGTTATCCAACACAGCACAGCGTACATAGTCACCCTGTTGCCAAGCTCTAGCCCGGATGCGCCCGCCCTCCTGCGTGTATTTATGGGCATTGCTGAAAAGATTAGTGATAATTTGCATGAGACGTGATGTATCAGCCTGCACCAGAGGTAAATCTTCGGGCACTCTCACCTCGATACTTTGTGATTTGGCCTTAAACTGGGCTTGCATTTCCCGAGAGGCTATCTCAAGCATATTCTTAAGCCTTGTGGGAACAATCTCTAGACTCATCAATCCGGTTTCCATACGGGAGATGTCTTGGAGGTCAAAAATCAGTGTTTGCATACGATCTGTGCTGCCACGGATGGAGTCTAAAAATTCTTCTTGCTGGGAGCTAATGGGGCCCGCTCTCCCTTTCACAAGCATATCAGCGTAGGCACGGATAACCGTCATAGGCTGTTTGAGTTCATGAGCCACGAGAGACACAAATTCTGACTTCGCCTGATTAGCCTCATGAATGTTTTCATAAAGGTGGGTATTTTCAAGGGCAATAGCGGCATAGTCTGTCAGGGCCAGGAGGAGTTGTCGCTTATGTTCAGAAAATGGGCTTCCACTAATACGATTTCCGGCCAGGAGCACACCAATAATTTTGTCGCCAATTTTGAGCGGGGTAGCGTACATGGCTTCGGCCCCTATGCTTTCTCCAGTGGCCGACGCTCTGCGCACTAGCTCTTTTGCGCTGCGGCGTGAAGCCCGACCAATCTCACCTTCTACGCGCTGTGTGTGGAGTTCCGTGTGAAGGCGACCAGTTTCTTCATCCGTGAGCAGGATTGTAGCTTCTTCCGCCTTGGTAAGATAGAAAACGGCATCCAGTATCCGCTCTAGGAGCTGAGCGCGAGAGAGAACTGAGGTGACTGATTTCCCAACTTGATAGAGCGTATCCAGCTCATGCACCCTGGCACGAAGCTCTTGGTTAGCCGCAATCAGGTTCTTGGTGAGGGTATCCCTTTCTCTTCGTAAGCGGACTTCGGTGAGCGCCTGATCAATGGCATTCGTCAGCTCTTCGGGATCAAAGGGTTTGATAAGGTAATTTTTCACTCCCTTACGAAATAGTTCTACAGCCACGGCCTCAGAACCATGTGAGGTCATTAAAATGATGGGGATATTGACTTCCCGATCGCGCAAGGCGTTTATGACCTCGAGGCCATTTAGCTTGGGCATTTCCAAGTCAAGGAGGATTAAATCAGGCGGATTGCCTAAAGCCTTCTCTAAGCCCTCCTGTCCATCAACGGCTTCTTGTGTAGTGTAGTTTTCACTGCCCAAGATGCGAATAACACTATTGCGCATGGTTTGATTATCATCAATTACAAGAATTCGTACATCTGAAGTCATAGAGCGTCCTGAGGGGGGAGGGGCAAGGAACAAGGGGAAAGGGGCAAGCGGTCCTTGCCATGAATTGTATCATGTTAACCTCGAGCAGGAGTTAGAAAAACTTAAGAAGGGTTTCATGTTTCCCCCTTCTCAAAACGGTGTCTATATGTTAAACTCAGGCTCGGTCAAAATTAAATATTACTTTCCGTTCTTGGCGCACTGACCATGCAGCCCAAGGGCAAACCCGTGGAAGGAGGTTTTTATGCGAGAATATGAACTCGCTTTTATCATCAGCCCTGAGCTTGATGAAACGCCAACCAGTGAATTGGTTGAAAAAATTGAAGGATGGATAACTGACGCAGGGGGCACTATAGAAAAGGTAGACGCGCTAGGTAGAAAAAAACTCAGTTACATGATCAAAAACATGAAAGAGGGCCAATACTTTATATTTAATATAAAGTTGCCCCCCACTGAAGTTGCGTCCTTAGAACGCAGGCTACAACTTCAAGAATCTATCTTGCGTTATTTAACGATCAAACAAGAATAATCTCAGCCCTCAAATACTTTGCTTGGTAAGCGTGTGTGAGGCATTGTCTTATAGCCACACCTTAAAGGAGATTAAAATGTCCCGAAGTCTTAACAAGGTTATGATCATTGGCAATCTTGGACGTGATCCGGAGATGCGCTATACGAAATCCGGACGACCGATGACAACCTTCTCGGTAGCTACAAATCGAAACTGGGTTTCTTCAGATGGCGAACGGCATGAGGAAACACAATGGTTTAACGTAGTAGCCTGGGGCAAGCTGGCCGAAACTTGTGATAAATACCTCAAAAAAGGTAAACAGGTTTATATTGAAGGCCGTCTCCAGATCCGAAAATGGGACGACGCTGATGGAAATGAACGGGAAAGCGCAGAGATTGTCGCTCGGGAAATGCTCATGTTAGGACGCCGCTCGCGTTCCGATGGAGATGTCTCCCAAGAGGCAACAGAGATGGAAGACGAATTCCCTTTCTAAGCAACAATACTACCCGCTCAAAAAAGGGCAAGATTTCAGAGGTCTGTGCCTCAAAATAATGTAAAGATACAAACAATAGATGGAAAAAAAGAAACCAATTCACGAAACCTGGTTTCTTCAGAGAATTAGATTAAAAAAGTAGGAGTATAAAAATGGCAAGATATAACCGCCGCCGCCGCCGTAGCTGGCAGTGCAGGTTTTGTGCAAACCCCAAATTAGAAATAAACTATAAAGACGTGGAGACTCTACGTCGTTTCGTCACCAATCACGGCAAGATTCGTTCCCGCCGTCATACTGGAACTTGTGCCATGCATCAAAGAAAACTAGCGCAAGCTATTAAACGTTCTCGACACATGGCCCTGCTTCCCTTCACCGGTGAAGAATTACGATAATAAAGAAAAAGAAATTCGTATTTATCAAAGCGGGACATAGGCCGCAAGCCTCCTATGTCTCGTTTTTAGTGCGCATAAAAAGGTAAAATATGCCAAACCCCAAAAACAAAAAATTTATAGCTCAACGAGAGAGAGAAGAACGTCAAAAGCGATATATCATGATCGGCACCATCGCTGTTTTAACGATCGTTATTGGCCTTGTAGTTTATGGGCTAGTCACAGAAAATGTTTTCAAGCCCAATAAACCCGTCTTGGAATTAAGGTCTCACTCGATAAGCAGCTCCGAATTCAAACAACGTGTCCGTTATCAACGTTTGAATATGGTCAACCAAGCTATTCAGATGTACCAATATGGGATGACTGACTATGTCACCCAGATCGCAACTCAACTTCAATCTGACTTAGTTGGCCAGCAAACCATTGAAACCCTCAAAGATGAAATGATCATCTTATTGGAGGCGGAAGAACAAGGGATCGAGTTAAGTAAAGACGAGCTTGAACAAGAAATTCAATACCTCTTTGGTTATTACGCCGAGGGGACACCCACGCCAGCCCCCACGCAGGAAATTGCCCCCACTTCTACGCTGACCTCACAGCAGTTGACGTTGGTACCCAAGCCGGAAACCCCCACAGAAGGAGAAGAGGGAGAAGAAGGTGAAGAAGCACCTACATCTACCCCTACTGTGAAAGTAGAGGAAGAAACATCTAATGATCCTACTGCTACTCCTATCCTTAAACCTACTGAGTATACCTACGAGGTTTATTTGGAAAACTACAATAAAACACTTGAGAACTTAAGTTTAGAGATCAATATGGAGGAAGAAACCCTTCGCGAGATTATCAAAGCCTATATTCTCAGACAAAAGCTTATGGAATCTGTGTCCGCGGATATAGGGGAAACCCAAGAACATCTTTGGGCCAGACATATTCTCGTAGCAGACGAGGAGACAGCCCAAGAAGTGCTCGCTAAGTTGAATGAAGGCAGCAATTTTGCTGAGTTAGCCCTGGAATACAGCACAGGCCCAAGCGCTCAAACAGGTGGTGATCTAGGCTGGTTCACAAAAGACGCCATGGTAGCTCCTTTTGCGGATGCAGCGTATGCCCTAGAGGTTGGAGAAATCAGTGATCCAGTTCAAACCTCTTTTGGGTGGCACATCATTCAAACTTTAGGACGCGAAGAACGCACCCTGGACCAAGCCACTTTGGAACAAAAACGCACGACTGCTTTCGAAACGTGGTTGGCTGAAAAGAGAGTCGAATACGCTGATGAGTTCGTGATTGATGAGAGTTGGTCAAATGATGTCCCCACAGACCCCGCCCTACCGCCCGAATTATTACAAGCTCTCAGCCAAGAACAACAGCAACAACAATTACCAGTCGCACCATCAGAAGGTGAGGGGAACGAGTAAGAAAGAAACATCTTTAAAAATTCAAAGCCTCCGTGAGAAGAAATTTCACGGAGGCTTTTTTGTTGGGTATGAGGTTGGTGAGAGGTGCGCTGCACCTGCTTTTGGGTGCATTGCACCTCGCATTGAGGAGGGTGGTGCGCCACACCTCCGGTTTGGTCAAAGGGTCGAGCGTTGAATCCGGATCAATTCCCGAATCCCCTGCGCGGAGAGGTCAAGCATGGCGTCCAATTCTTCACGGTTGAAGGTGGCCCCCTCAGCGGTGCCCTGGACTTCAATGAATTCTCCGTCCGCGTTCATGACCACGTTGATGTCCACATCGACTGCGGAGTCTTCCTCATAGCATAAATCCAGAAGTGGTTGCCCGTCGAGCGTCCCGGCGCTGATGGCTGCTACAGGGGAAGCCAACACGGCCGGGGAGAGGTCTCCCCCTTTGATCAGATCCTGAAGGGCCAAGACTAGGGCCACATACCCGCCGGTGATGGCCGCCGTCCGCGTTCCGCCATCGGCCTGGATGACGTCACAGTCGATAATGCAGGTGCGCGGGCCAAGCTCTTCCAGGTTGACAGCGGCTCGCAAGCTCCGCCCAATGAGACGTCGGATCTCCTGGGTACGTCCGCCCAGACCATCTGTCTCGCGGCCCTTTCGCGTGTGGGTAGAGCGGGGAAGCATGGCGTATTCAGCCGTCACCCATCCTCCAGGAATATTGTTCCTCTCTTTCCAGGATGGGACTTCTTCTTTGATGGTGGCATTACAGAGGACTTTGGTCTTACCAGCCGTTATGAGCACGGAACCTTCCGGGTAAATCACATAGTCCGGGGTGAGGATAACGGGTCGGATTTGGTTATAGTGTCTTCCGTCAGGTCTAGACATAATATTCTCCTTCGTCCTGGAAGTCCCCGGCACTTTGTGATAAGTGCCGGGGACTTCCAGGCTTTGTTATTCAGCGGTGACAAACCCCACCCCAACCATCCCGGCCCCAGAGTGGACGGATAATCCCGCCGTAAGCTCTGTGATCAGGATTTCATCGGGGCAAGGGAGTTTCTGGCGCAAGAGGCGCTCGAATTCCCTGGCCCGGTCGGGGGCGGCAACGTGGGCAATGGCCATCTGCTCCGGCACCTTCCCTTCCAGGGTGTTAGCGGCCAATTCCGCCACGCGTGCCCAGGCCTTGCGTTGGGTGCGAACTTTTTCGAGGAGATCCAGTTCACCATCTTGAATGGAGAGGATAGGCTTGATGTTCAGGACATTGGCCATTCCGGCCGCTAGGTGCCCAACCCGGCCACTCATGGCCAGATATTTTAGGGTCGCCAAGGCCCCAAAGAAATGCGCCCGCTCCCCCACACTCATGATACCGTCAATGATTTCTTGACGCCCAAGCCCCTCTCGAGCCAACTTTGCCCCCTCTAGGGCCATATACCCTTGCGAGATACTGAGTTGTTCCGTGTCTACCACAGTGATCCTCTCTTCAGGAAGCATATCCTTGGCAGTCAGGGCAGCGTTATAGGTAGCACTGACTTTAGCGCTCACCGTCAGGCAAATCACCTCATCAGCCCCATCCGCGAAGGCCGCTTGATAGGCTTCGGCGAATTGACCCGGCGATGGGGCCGAGGTGGTGGGCAGCTTGCCTTCCTCGTCAATACGCGCAAATAGTTGGCTGTCGTCAATATCTACCCAGGTGCGGTAAAGCTCCTCTCCAAAATGGACGTTAATGGGCACTTGGGTAATTCCATGTTCTGCGGCGAAGGCGGGGGAAAGGCTGGCGTCGGTATCGGTGATGATGGCAATAGATGGCATGGTACTTCTCCTGTATAGATAGAAAATGCAGCGTGAAACGTAATAAACAAATCATGAGCGTTCAATCCCTTCCTTCAAAGCAAACTTCAAAAGTCTAAGAAGGTGCTTTTGGAGATATTTCACGTGCGCTTCGGAACTATTAAGCGCAAAAACCGTTATTTCGAAGACTTTTGAAGTCTGTGTCGTTGGGGTGGTGAACGCCTACAATAAACTTTCCTCTAGTGTAAAACACGAAGAATGGCCGAGAGTAACGATCCGCTAATCTACGCTAATCTTCACGAATGGAGGGACGGAATCCGCTAATCTACGCTAATCTTCACGAATGGAGGGACGGAATCCGCTAATCTGCGCTAATCATCACTCATTACTCATTACTCGTTACTCATCACTCATTACTCATCGCTTAATCCGATCCCTTTCCCGTCATCTCGTCGATTTCCACTTTGATGATCGCTGTCCTGTGGATGTCTTTCTCTGAGATGTGAAATTCTTTCTCTGCGTATTGGCCCATGAGAATGGCAAAAGCCTCTCGTTTTTCCTCGAAATCTTGGAGCAAGTAGGCTTTCCCAAAACCGATCACACTTAGGTACTCCGTCGCCCACTGACAGGCTTCTTCAGCCGGGACAACTTTCGTTCTCACATCAAGCTCAACGCAGACCTTGGGCGAGCGGCGAATAAGGTCTATTTTTTTGCCTTCTTTCGCGCTATGAAAATAGAAGGCCCTATCCTTATACCCAAAATTCAGGGGGACAACATAGGGCTGGTCGCCATCTGCTAAACCTAGCCGGCAAAACTTTGCCTCTTGGATAATGGCTTCGATTTCTTCTTTACTGGTGATTTCCTGTTTCTTCCTTCTCATCATCACTTCCTTAATATCTAAAAAAACCTCATTTGGCTGATTCCTGTTGTGCGCAGCGTCTTCGCGAAGCATAGCCTTGGGCTGCCTGACCGCGCACCTAAGCCGACCGAAGGTCTCCCTCTCCGTGCTGGAACTGTCTAAAAAAGCCTCATTTGGCGATTATCCACCTTCTTATTAACCTTCTCCGGTTGGAAAATTGGCATTTTCGTAGCTATACCAAAATGTTCACATCGCTCACGGAACCCATCGTTGAGTTGCTTCCAATTCTTTACGCTGCACTCGTAACTGTTGCCATAACGCCGCTGATATTTCGCCTTGAGGCCGGGAAAGAGCTGGTCAAGCTTGTCATAATAATACTCCCGGGAGCCAGCCCGCAGGGTCATCCCAAAAGCGGGCAAAATATACGAAGCCCCGTTTTCGTGGGCCAGGGTCACAATTTGGGTGATGTTTTCCACCGTGTCCTCTAAAAAGGGAAGGATGGGCATCATCGTGATCCCCGTGGCGATGCCCGCCTTGGCGAGAGCGCCTATGGCTGTGTATCGGGCGGAGGGGCGGGGCGCCCCGGGTTCAACTTTTGCCGCTAACTCATCATCCGCTGTCGTGACCGTGAAACTGACCGCCGCATAGGTCTGGCCAATTTCACGCAAAATGTCCACGTCACGCAGCACCAAATCAGATTTTGTCAAGATGTGAACCGGGAAACGGTGGCGGGCGATGATCTCCAAGGCCCGACCGGTCATCTTGTACTCACGTTCAATGGGCATATAGGGATCGTTCATGGAACCAAAACCAATTGTACCGCGCACACGCTTGCGGGGCAAAACATCTTCCAGCAACTCAAGGGCATTTACCTTGACATGGATGTCAGCAAAATTCTCAATTCGGTAACAATCTGAGCGCGAATCACAGTAGATGCACTGGTGTTGACATCCCCGGTAAAGGTTCATGTTGTACTTCAAGCCAAACCAAGTATCGGGCTGCTTGACGTGATTGAGGATGGTTTTGGAGCGGATTTCTTTGATCATGGGTTGGGGATTGGGGTATTGGGAATTGGGTACTGGATATTGGTTATTGGATATTGAGATTAGATAGTGGTGCATTGTACCTGTTTTTGGGTGCGTACCCTGTTGGGCATAATAATGGCACCACGGGCCACCCACTGATCACTGTTCACTGATCACTGTTCCCTGATCACTGTTCACTGATTCCCTGCTCCCTGTTTCCCTGGTTCCCTGGTTCCTAGTCCTTCTTCTTTGCCACGTAAATATCGGCTTCGAGCATGACATCGTCTTTGAAAAAATGATGGGTGAAATACACATTCCCTTCGGTATCGAGGGAGGGTTCTCCGGCGAAGTGGGTGAACATCTGCTCCGGCTCGCCCCATTGACCGTTGATACGCTTAGACCGCCACAATTCTGCCCCGCCATTTCCGCGCGTAAACCATAGCTCTGAACCCTCCTGGGTGATGAAGGGCCAACCATCCGTGCGGGGAGAGTTGACCACGCCCAGGTTCACCGGCTCCTGCCACGCCCCATCCACCTTTTGCGAGACCCAAATATCATACCCGCCTTTCCCGCCCGCCCGGGAGGAGTGGAAATAGAGTTCCTCCCCATCGGCGGTGAGATGCAATTCCCCGACCTCGTAGTCAGGGTTGAAGTCCGCGAGTTGCCAATTAGCCCATTCCCCATCGGTGAACTCAGCCGTGAACCAAAGCAGACCAGTATACCCTTCTCGCGCGGAACAGAACCAAATGACGTTATTTTGTACGAATCCACATCCATCCAGGGCTACTTTGCCAGGATCCTGGAGCATGACCCGTTCCGCAGCGCTCCAGCCATCGCCGGTCTTATGGAAAACATAAATTCCGGTCACGCCATCCGTGAGTTGCTCTTCTACGGGCGCGTTGACATCGGGCGTGAACCACAAGTATAAGGTATCCCCGTCAGGCATGATGAAGGCCGAATCCTCCCCGCCAGCCGTGTTGACCGGGTACGGCTGGGGAACGGGATCGTCGTATTCATCGGTCACCGACCGGGGCGGGTAGACGTCCTCCTCCGGGGTGATTTTGCCCTGCTCAGAGGGGATGAGAGTCTCCCGGTCAAGCATGGGGGTCGCTGACGCCTCTGGGGTGGGATTAGCCGGGGTGGTGGGTGTCTCCGCCTGTCCGCAAGCGAGGGTGAGGGTAATTAGGATAAGGGCAAATACAAAGTAGGATAACTTCTTTTGGTAAGACATAAAAACTCTCCCTTTGGAGGGATTGGGATTGGGAAAAAAACGCCGATATCGTCCAAGTCCGGGTTTTGGGCGGGATCAAAGTCCTCCCCCCAATGCTCGCGCAAACCGGCCAAGATCAGGGCACGGGCCGGGGACTGGTCATCCACCTGAAAGTCTCGAATTCGGATTGCGGATTGCGGAGTACGGATTGTCATGGGCAATGGGCTTCCGTTCGGTGCAGCCCCGCCAAAGGCGCACACCGTGAGGCCGTGCTACGCGAAGGACACCTTCACTATCGTGGAAAAGGGGCATCTTCATTATCGTGGGGATAACAAGGTGAGAATTGCGAACGTTTACCCAATCTCCCAGTCTCCCAATTTACCAGTCTCCCAGTCTCCCAATCTACCAGTCTCCCAGTCTCCCAGTCTCCCAGTCTCCCAATCTCCCAGTCTCCCAGTCTCCCAGTCTCCCAGTCTCCCAATCTACCAGTCTCCCAGTCTCCCAGCCTCCCAATCTCCCAGTCTACCAGTCTCCCA
>JAANWX010000116.1 GCA_018263575.1 Chloroflexota bacterium
TAAATCTTTTATCATTGTAATAATATCATTAAGCAAATCCATTTTAAACGTCTCCGTTCAATTCCATACCGAAAAATTGCTTACATTGTCAGGACACAACGAAAACCAATATCCCCGTTTATAAAATCGGGAAGATATTTTCCGCGATTAAAAACAAGAAAATTTCTTTCCACTGACATCATCGACCTATCTAGACTAGAACCACCACGCACTATACGATATACATCACCCCCAGCATCTAAGTTTTCACGTCCATCTTGCTCTTCCGATCTATATTTATATTTTGGTATTAAAAAATTTGCCCCCCATAAACTACTTGTCCATTGCCAGACATTACCAATCATATCGGCACAACCATAAGGGCTATCTCCAGCAGGACTATAATTACCTACTGGAGTTGTTGTTTTTAGGGTGAAATAATTGTAGTTAAATAAGCTATCATCTGGTTTTTGGTTCCCCCACGGATAATATCGACCATCCACTCCTCTAGCAGCTTTTTCCCATTCAGATTCAGTAGGTAAACGTATCCTTCTATTGGATACTTCTCTAGCCCACTTACAAAAAGCACGTGCATCATACCATGAAACATCAACAACTGGATGGGAATTGTTATCAACAACTTTATCATTAATATTAAGCGGCTTACTGTGGTCTGTATTGCTTATGAAAGCCTTGTAGATTCTATAAGTCACTGGATATTTGCTAATCCAGTATTCATCGAGGTGAAATTTGTGTTGTGGGAAAGACGGCTTCATTATTCCCAATTCCATTTTATACAAAGATTCGTATAATTTTCCCTTAAAATATTGTACTAGAAATTGAAGATATTTCTTTTCGCTAATACCTAATAGGAAGGGGCCAGCTGTAATTCGCACAAAAACCATTTCGACACCCGGAGACAGGGTAAGGCTAATTTCATTTTGTCCCTTATCTATACTCTTAAGCGTTGAATCCTTACCTAATTTATTGGCTAGTGCAAGGCCTCTTTCAGCTAGGTCGGTACCAAGAGAAGTTAAGTCGGTTATTTTTTTCGAGGTAATTGATTTACGAATATCATTTTTCGTCATAATTTCAAGCTCCTCTTCAAATAAGGAGTCAATGTCATCAACTTAGTAGTAACTCCGATTACCAATGTAAATAGCGAGGATCTGCAATTCAAGCGGTATTACTCTAGTCATCGGCTCTGTTTGGTGAGGACTTCTCTATAACCTAGTGATTGCTTTGGCTACCTTATCGTAACGACATTGAGTAAACAGTATACAATTCAATTATATCAAAATGAGCAGGCACAACGGAATCCTAAGTATTCACACCCACCACCAGGAATAGCTCTAAACCGACACTCTGTACGGACTCCGTTCTCATGGGTATTCCACGAACCACCTCGCAATACACGTAGTTTTTCATTCTTGGCTTCTAGGTTTTCACGGCCATCCATAGATCGATAGGGATATCCAAATTCTGGAAGTGAAAAGTCTTCACCCCACAAACTACCAGTCCACTCCCAGACATTACCAACCATGTCGGCACATCCGTATGGGCTATCGCCAACTGGCCTGTATTTTCCTACTGGAGTTGTAGTGCCGATATTTCCACCAAAATTACAATATGCATAGCTAGGTCTCTTATCACCCCATGGATATATTTGACCATCTGTACCACGAGCTGCTTTTTCCCACTCTGCCTCCGAAGGTAAACGAACCAATGAGCCTGTTTCTCCACTCATCCAATTGCAAAAATCAAGCGCTTCGTACCAATTAACCATCACAACAGGATGATTTAATTTTTCTAAAGGAAATTCTTTATCTTCGCTATAATAAATTTTTCCTTTTTTTGAATAAATAACTATTCCATTTTTCGAACAATAAAGGATGTCATTCTCCAAGTATGATAGACCAATTCGGTTATTTGCTTTCACAAAAGTTTTATACTGGGCATATGTAACTGGATATTTACTTATCCAATATTCATCCAAATAAACTTTGTGTTGTGGCTGTTCCCAACACAAAGATACTACATTATACCCTTCTGCAATCCGTTTTCGACCTTGTTCTTCACTTGTTCCCATTAAAAATGATCCAGCCGGAACTCGCACAAAAACCATATCAACACCTGGAGCTAAAGTTAGACTTATTTCGTTTTGGTCTTTATCAATAATCTCAAGCGCTGCATCTTTATCAATTTCACTAGCTAAGGTAAGGCCTCTTTCCGCTAGATTAGCTTTATGGAGTAGATCACTATCCTTTTTAGAGATAATTGAGTCTTTCTTTCCCATAGGTCACTCCTATTGAATCATCGTCCAGAGTTGAGTTTCAACATTTTCTATTTGGTTTTTTATCCGCGATCGCATTTCCTCCAAGAGATCACGCCCTTGCTCCTCCATCTCTTGGGCTTTGCGCATAAGTTGTCCCAATTCACTCTTCCGAAGTTTTTCAATCAAATCCTTGATTTCCTGAATTCGTTTTTTAATCTGCTCAATCTTGCGGATTACGCGTACCAGTTCAGCCGCGATTCCTTCTCCTTTTACTCGATCTGGACTGATTTCCCAATCTTCGAGAATTGACTCAAGTTGAGACATGTCTCTCTCTTTGTATGCTTTATTGGCTGCTTTCATAAGCTCTTCCCGTTGAGCACGTTCTTCCTCATCGGTAGCGAGGTCAGGATGAACGCTTTTAGCAACTTCCCGGTAGAGCTTTTTGAGTTCTGCCGAAGGTTTGAATTTCTTTTTCTCTTCAGGTTCTTCTAGCTTTTGAGATTCTCCCCGTTTGAAGCCCGATTCTCGTGCTGAGGTCTCTGCCTGTGATGAGGCCTGTTGGGCTACTTCTTGAGCTTCTTTGTCCTTGGGCATTCTGCGGGCCAAAATTTGGGCAATCTCCGCTTTCAGGTCATCCAATTCAGCCATTGGTATCCCAACCATTTGAAAGTAACGACTTTCAAATGTCTTTAATTCTGCTTCTAAGGTGGCAAAGTCAAGCTCATGATCCGTCAGTATATCCTGTAACTCTTCTAACTCTGTGCGTTTTCTTTTTAATTCCCGCCTTTCGGGTGTTAATTTTTGGATAATGTTTTTTCCCATTTCCTTGCTCCATAAAATTGCATGAATTCTTCAGAGAGATAATTATTCCTAATCATTTTACCAAATTTCATTCACCAGCAAAACCAAGATACCGGACTTTACCATCTTTTTTTGAAACAGACAAATACTCGCCAGCTCCTATTGCTGGCCGACCAAAAAGTTTAAATCGGATCAGATATTCTTTATCTGCATCAACATCATAGAAACTGGTTCCAGCTGGAATAGAGGAATGTAGTTGAATTTTCAAAGCTTCATCTAAAAATGTCTTCACCAATTCTGTCGCCGCTTCTTGATCAATCATCTTTGTCTCCTATCAAGTTCTTAACTCACTCCACTTCTATATCCAAAGACCCTTCCGCCTCCATCTGATACACCCCCTCGTACTCCTCCACTTCTCCGGTAACACAGATCGTCTCCCCGTAATAATCATTTTCGAAGTCATCGGGAAATTGATCCCGGTTCTCACCCCAGATAACGACCACAAAACGGTCGGGGGAGGGATAGTCCTCACCCAGGTTCAAAAAAGTGGGCTGGCCGTTGGAGCTAGAAGCGTAGTGGGTGCCCACCACAGGGCCGCACACGGTGACACTTTCCCCATGGTAGAAACCGGCGTCCTGCCATCGAATTACTGTGTCATTTGAAGCAACTTCCGGTGTTGGTTCAGGGAAAGAAGTAGGCCTGGGCGTCGCTGAGGGTTGGGGCAATGGTGTCAGCGTGGGAGCGGGTGTCGGGGATTCCACCGCCTGCGTCTTGGCGACGTAAGTCATCGCTACTTGAAGGTCTTTTTCTGTGGTCGCTCCCCCGCAGGAGACCAGACATCCGGTAATCATTCCGGCAAGGATCACGAAAAGCGCTTTTCTTATTGCCATACTTTCCTCCTTAGCAGAATCTGACACTTCCTCACAAGATTAGTATAGCACATTTCTACTCTTGACTCGATTTGTAAACCAGGGTAGTATGTACGTGCGCTTTAGTATTACATGTACGCAAGGATAAACCATGAAAACAATTACCCCTACCAAACTAAGAGCAAATATTTATAACCTGCTGGACAAAGTATTAGAGACGGGCATTCCTCTAGAAATAAAAAGAGGGGAGAAAAAATTAAAGGTTGTCCCAGTAGAAAGGGTAGACAAGTTTGAAAATTTGGTCTCCAGACCTGACGTTATCGTGGGCGATCCCGACGAGCTTGTGGAGTTAAGTTGGGAGGAGGAGGTACACCTTGATTTACCTTGATACGCACATCGTGGCCTGGTTATACGCTGGATTGGTAGAAAAATTCAACCCGCAGATCAAAGCGCTTATGAACGACAACGAGGTTTTCATCTCCCCCATTGTACGCCTGGAATTACAGTATTTATTCGAGATTCAACGAGTGACAGACAATGCCAATACCATCGTTGAAGACCTGGCCAATCGCCTAGACCTCAAGATTTGTGACCGAGATTTTAATGCCGTTATCAGTCAGGCCTTATCGATTTCCTGGACGCGCGATCCCTTTGACCGCCTCCTTGTAGCCTATGCAGGATTGAATGACAATTTCTTGATTACCAAAGACCAAACCATCTTGGACAACTACCCTTATGCAAAATGGTAGCATATCTACAGTGATGAGGGACGAGGTGGTGATTCTTCCAGAATCTCGGCCAGGGTTTCCTGACTCCGCTTGCGGACGGCGGGAATCAGGTAAGACTGCAACTATCCAGACCAATTCGACCACTTAGACCACACTCAGGTGCAACGCACTCTGGGCTGCAAGTGCAATGCACCTTCGCCTTCGACCAATCCGACCACTCAGACCACACTCAGGTGCAACGCACTTTGGACTGCAAGTGCAACGCACCTTCCGACCACCAAGCCAAATTGTTTTTCTTTGGCCGTTTGGCCGGCCACTACCCTCACCACTGTGGTTCACACCACATGTCCAGGTCGTCGTTCCCCTCAATTTGGTTCTCCCCAAAGCGAATAGCGTCTTCTGGGGCCGGGCAACCTCCAAAATTCCACACGAAGACGCCAAACAGGTTGCCGGTGACGAGATTATCTTCGACGACATAACCTTTGGAAGCCTCAGGGTACTGAACATCCTCATCGCTGAGGTTTAACCCTGGGCCGTGATTGTCCGTGATCGTGTTCCCGCGCAGGGTGATGTTCTGGCCGCCGTCCACCCAAATGCCGCCGTCCCAGTAATCGCCATTGGCATCGAGTTCATTGTCGTGGATGTCGTTGTTCTCCACCAGAACGTTCTCGCTGTCTTCCACCAGGATACCGCCCCCAATGGTCCCGGAGACGTGGTTGTCGCGGATGACCACATCGCTGTTCCCGTAGGTATCGATGCCCATGCCTAAAATATACTGCTCCCAGCGCTCCTGGTTAGGGCCGTTGCCATGCACTTCGTTGCCTTCGATGAGAACCTCTTGAGCCCCATCCACAGCCACCCCAAAGCCTTCCCCGCCCAGGTCGGGATCGTAGGATTGTCGCCCGTTATCCAGAAAGTGATTGCCGCGAACCACAAAATCTGAGCCTTCCAGGATCAATAGGCCTTCGTCGGTGTAATTCTGGAAGACGAGGTTCTCGATGACGACATTCTCGCTTTCGACGAGGGCTATGCCCATCGAGCGGGTGGATTCGCCGTCCAGGACCGGGAGCTGGTCACCATCAGCCATCCCGGAAATGGTGATTGGCGACCTGGGGTCACCAAAGTCCCCCATGATGACGGCTTCTCGGTACGTGCCCTCCTCCGTCCAATCCGGTTCCCCCGCCGATCAAGCTGGGGTCAAGGGGGGAGATCTTATCCTTAGTCTTGAAAACCTCTCCTTAGCCACGGATGGGACAATGGCAGATTATTGTGACATCATCCGTTCCCATAGCCCACAAGACACAGTTTCCGTGGAAGTATATCGCTATGAAACTGACGAATTGCTAGAAGGCCAACTCAACGGCAGGCCTCTAAGCGTATCCCAAGCCTCAAGCTCAAGTGGCAAAGGAGAAACTGACACAGGAGGGACAGAGACTGATGATGGTAGCGGCGGAGGACAAGAGGAGGAAGCTCCAATTTATTACGTGGAAGAATTTGAACCTGGATCGACGACAGTCGATAATTGGTCCTGGTTTACCACAAGCGGCGACGAAAACCTCTTTGACATCTATACCGAAAATGGGAAACTCGTCTTCGATATCGAGAGTACATATCTTTACTCCTACTTCGTCTATGAACCCTGGTTTTATAAAAACGTTCGGGTTGACGCAAGAGCTGAAAATAGAGGGAAGAACAACAACAACGTTAGTTTAATCTGCCGTGGTACCGACGAGGGATGGTACGAGTTTAGTATCGCCAATAATGGCTTGTGGTGGATTTGGGCCTATGATGAAAGTGGTTACACCATGCTGGCAAATGGCGGCTCCACTTCGGTAAAAATGGGCAAAGACATCAACGAGTACACGATTATGTGCTACGAAACTACCCTTTCCCTGTATATCAACGGTGTTCACACACACACCATGGAAGAAAAGAAGTTCGCCTTCCGCGAGGGTCAAATCGGGATTGGGATTTCCTCTTTTGACGCATTGCCTGTCAAAGTCGAGTTTGATTGGGTGGCTATCAACGAGAATATGCAGTAAAGAAATAAAGAAGTACCTCGGCTGCCGGCATTCGCTCTCGCCTCCCGGTAAGGGTGCGAGAGACGTTAGAACAAGCCCAAGACCTCGTTTTCTTACCCTTGTTGTGGGTCTCCACACTCCCGGATCCGAAAAGCGCCCAAACCGTTCTCAACGCGCTCAAAGAAATTCCTCCCCGAGAACGCTTGTTCGCATTACTCCAAGAACGGTCCAGCCTTAGCGAAGTACTGGAGATTTGCACCAGCGTAGCCGAGCGAGGAGGGTGGGAAGACAAGGACAAAGACGCCCTTCGAGAAGCGTTCCAAGAACTACTGTTTTCCCCAGACGAGGACAAAGTCCCTGAAGTCCTTGATGTTTGGTCGCGTCCTGGCTTATTTGGGGAACAATATCTCTCCGCGCTCGAGGCTTATTACAAAGCTTTTTTCGCTGAGGAGGAAAAACGAATTAATTCAGTCCTAGAAAAAGCCCTGAATTCCGCCCAGCTCCAAGCCCGAGAACTCGCCTTCCCTGATTTGATCAAGTCTCTCTCCCGTGGGGTCCGGTTGGCGATCGCCCAAGATGTTCGAGACTGGGTGATGGTCCCCTCGTATTGGATCTCCCCCCTGGTGGTTTATCAACGCTTCGACCAAGAGCACGGCTTATTCCTCTTCGGCGGTCGCCCAGACGAAGAAGCCCTGGTGCCAGGCGACCAGGTCCCTGACACCATGTTGCGCGCCCTCAAAACCCTCGCCAATCCCACCCGTCTGAAAATCCTGCGTTATCTCGTCCAAGAGAACATGTCACCCACCGAACTCGCCCAGCGTCTGCGATTGCGCGCTCCCACCGTCACCCATCACCTCAAGAAATTGCGCTTGGCTGGCCTGGTTTACCTCACCCTCAGTGAGAAAAAAAAGAAATGCTACACCACCCGCGCCGAAGCGGTAGAAAACACCTTCCAGGCCTTAGAAACCTTCCTGGGTGACAAGTGAGACCAGCAGATCAGGAATCAGGTAACCAGTGGATCAGGGATCAGGTAACCAGTAGATCAGGGATCAGGTAACCAGTGGATCAGGAATCAAGGGAGCATGAAAACCAGCGCCCCAAACCCGTTACGACCAATCAGACCACTAAGACCACTAAGACCAATCCGACCGAATTGTCCTACCAAACAAAATCATGCAACCCACACTTTTAGAAAAAATAAAAAAACGTCCTAACCGAATACTACCAACGTGTGCGGCTATTTCGCCCCAACGCTCGCCTTTACTTGCTGAGTGCCCTTTTCGCAGGGATCGCCATGGGCATCTACCGCCTCTTATTCAACTTTTACGTCCTCAGCCTGGGATTCGACGAAGCCCTTTTAGGAAAACTGATCACCACCAGCCAATTCACTGCCCTCGGCTTGGCCTTACCTCTCGGCTACCTGGTAGACCTTTGGGGCCGAAAAAACGCCCTCCTAACGCGCAGCATTTTGCTCAGTATTGCCGTAGCTCTAATGGCCATTTGGCCCAGCAAAGCCATGTTTTACGCCATGAACGGCCTCTTCGGAATCGCGAGGAGCCTTTCTTCCGTGGCTATGGCCCCCTTC
The DNA here is from genome assembly GCA_018263575.1 of Chloroflexota bacterium. GTDB lineage: Bacteria > Chloroflexota > Anaerolineae > Anaerolineales > UBA11858 > B10-G9. The sequence continues at coordinate 8,259 of JAANWX010000116.1, forward strand.
CTGATGGAAAATAGCGGCGAAGAAGAACGCACCTACTTATTCAGTCTCAGTTCAGGCCTCAGAATGGGCTCCGTTTTCGTAGGAAGTTGGCTTGGCGGATACCTCCCCACCTGGATCGCCAAACTCCAGGGAGCTTCGCCCACCAGCAGCCTCGCCTACGGTAACGCTCTCACAGGCGTGGCCGTTCTGGCCTTTCTGGGATTCCTGCCCCTTATCTTCCTGCGCCCAGTGCGTGTCAGCGCCCAAGAAAAAGCTGATAATACCTTTGCTCCCCTCACCTTTGCCCGCGAAAATCCCACCCTGCTCGGGAAATTAATGGTACCGTCTCTGCTAATCTCCATCGGAGCCGGGTTTTTCATGCCCTTCATGAACGTCTTTTTCCGCGTGGTTCACAACCAAAGTGACCAGGTTATTGGCACCCTCTTTGCCTGGGGTTCCCTGGCCATGGGCATTGGCCTCATGATCGCCCCTCCCATTGCCGACCGTCTCGGAAAAATCAAATTAGTCGTTCTCACCCAAGGGCTATCCATTCCCTTTATGGGACTGCTTGGATTCTCCCCTATCTTTGCCCTCAGTGCTAGCGCTTATTACGTGCGCCTGACGCTCATGAACATGAGCAATCCCATTTACCAAACCTTTGTCATGGAACAGGTCAAACAATCCGCGCGCTCTACCGTTGCCAGCCTGACGAGCATGATCTGGAGTTTTGGCCGCGCCTTCAGCCCCTCTATCAGCGGGTGGTTTCAGGTTCGATACGGTTTCGGTCCGCCCTTTGCCATAGCCATGACGCTTTACGGCACAGCGGTGACCATGTACTGGTTCTTCTTTCTCAGGAAGAATAGAAGAGTGCCCAGTGTCGCCAAGCTCACACATCCCCCCACATAAAACCAGCGTGGGAAATAAACAAAAATCACTTCATGCTTCCCCCCTGGGACAGGAACTGCCTGAAAGAGATAGTCTCCTCTCTCCACGGAAACAGCTTTGCCATCCACCCACGCCCGCCATCCGGGATACCACACCTCAGACCACACCACCCATCCCGGTTGGTCGGCTTCCACGTGGAGGATGGCCCGGTTGGGGGAAGGTCGGGCGGAGAAGTGGGCGACTCCCACGCCGGGGGAACAAGCGGGGGATTCGACCGACCGCTGGCCCTCGAGCGTGACTCTGGCCTGAAGGTTTACCTCTCCCCCCGCAATCGCCTCCAAAGCCCGTTCACCATCCTCAAAATAGTCAGCGCATCCCACCCACCGGGCCAGGCCGGGTTCCGTGCCCGTCCCGCCCGGCCCACCCACCCACGGGGTGAAGCGCACGCCCAAATCCCCCGCAGCGGAAAGTTGTTCAATGGTGGTCACGCCCATCAGGTTCAACATTTCCGCCCAAGGAGCGGGTTCCACCTCTCCCAACGCCTCCATCCAGCGCTGATAACGGCCCGGCACAAAGGGATCAAAATTATTCACCATGGGCTGGTTATCGAGCATATTGAGGTTCGGGAGGTGGACAGCACGCATCGCGGCCCAATCCACAGGGGGAGAAAAATCTTCAAACCGTAAAAATCGCTCGAATTTCAAATCATATTCATCCTGCGGAGGCAAATAAATTCGTCCCCCAGGCTCATTCTCCGCCTCCTGGTAAAAATTCTGATCGATGCTGGGATTCAGTCCCCACCCCGCCACCAGGAGATCGGCCGCCACCCATAAGACAACACCCCAATACCACACAGGATGTTGAGTCTTTTCGCCGCGGGGGGGAGCGGTCAAGGCCAGCACCCCCGCCCCTAAAGCCCACAAACCAGCCATAGCCGAGGCGCTAATCAAGGTCAGGCGCACGTCGGCCAAAAAGTACCAGGCCAACCCCGCGCCCAGGGAGACAGCAAAAGCTCCCGCGGTTCCCAGGCGCGTCCAATATAGAGCGCGTTTTTCGGGCCGCCGCCAACGCTCCACACCCAACCCGGCCAAAAGAGCCAGGGCAAACACGGCCCAGAGCGTGAAGCGGGTGGGCGCTTGAAAGATAGCAAAGGTGGGAACGTGTGCATAAAGCCAGGGGAAGATGGGGGTGTTTTTGCCGAGGGCGAGGGTGAAAGAGAATACAGTAATCAGTAAGCAGTAAACAGTGAGTGATAGGTATTGGATATTGGAGGTTGGAGGTTGGATATTGGAGGTTGGAGGTTGGATATTGGAGGTTGGAGGTTGGATATTGGAGGTTGGAGATTGGATATTGGAGGTTGGAGGTTGGAGATTGAAGCGTTTTCGGAGGGCGGAGAGGGCAGTAAAGGCGAGGAGGAGGGGGAGAAGGCCGATGTAGACGGCGTCTTCCCAAAAGTTGGCATAGCCCCAATAAGTGCCGTGGGCGGGGTTGCCAAATAAATTGGGGGCCAGGAGGGTGAGAAATCGCCAGGGCCAAAAGGAGTAGGTCATAGCGTATTCGTAGTCCACGGCGGCGGAACGCTGTGATTGGAGCAGGTATTCGAAGGTCGGTAAAAGTTGCACGGCGGCCAATCCCACCCCAATGAGGACGGCCCCGGCGTAACGCGCCCACCCCAGCAGCATGTTCCGCATCCGGGAAAACGCCCCCTTTGTATCGCCCAGTACCCAAGCCCAAAAACCAACCCATGTCCCGGCCAGGAGCAGCGTGTACCACGTGGTTTGGGCGTGTCCCGCCAGGAGTTGGAGGCCGATGACAAGTCCTAATTTCAAGACCCTAAAGGTCTTCGGGTCAGAGACCTTTAGCTTCTTACCCACAACGACATCCAACGCAAATAACAATATCCACGGCAACCAGGCCACAGTGGCGTTGATGCTCAAAAAACCGGCCCGGGCCACAAGGTACCCCGAAAGACTGAAGGCCAATCCGGAGATAGTCTGTGCCAGGGTACCCAGGCCCAGTCGCCGAGACAAAGCCGCCATCCCCAGCCCGGCCCATATGAGATGAAGGCTGACCATCAAGACCATCCCCCACGCCATCAGAGATGTGCCTCCCACAAGCCCCAAAAGCAAATAAATCCAATTGGGAGGATAAAATAGTGCCGATTGGTAGTTGGCCATCAGAGGCGCGCCCATACCCACCAATGGATTCCAAAATGGGAAATGCCCCGCCCGAAGCGTGTCTAGAGCATAATCCCACCAAGGGATGAATTGCAAAGAGGGCGTCCCCCAAAATAGCGCTTTTCCGGTAAAGAGGGTGGGAGCGAAGAGGATGAGGGGGGCGAGGAAGATGGGTGTTAGATGTTGGATATTGGATAGTAGAGATTGGATATTGATTTGAAGGCGGAGGTGTTTTTTCATGGGGGGAGTGATGAGTGATGAGGTGCTGGGGAGCAGGGGAGCGGGTAATCAGTGCTGAGTTTCGAAGATGATGTATTCCCCATCCCCATAAACGGGCGTGAGGTAATCGACGTGGGTGGGATTCCAGTCGCCCAAGGCTTGCTCAGCAGGGCCATAGAAAACGTAATCTACCTGATATTCGCGCAAAAGTGCCAACCGTTCTTCCTCAGGGGTATCGGCCTGGTAGAAGGCCCGAACGCGGGGGAGGAGTTCTTCGGCATGGATGGTCTCAGGGCCGTGACCAACCACGACCTGAAGAGGCGCCCAGGCTGGGAGCGGGTTACCGGTCTGGCGGGAACTAAGCACCACGGCGTCTGGGTCCGCGTTTTGGGCCAGGTACTGGAAGGCGGCCACTTCAGCAGCGGGACGGAAAATCGGCTCGGTAGGCGTCCGTACGGCCAACATCCCACCCACCAGCAAAATTATGGTAGAGGGAAAGGCCAGCGTAAATACCCAAGACCAACGCCTTTTTTTCAATGAATTCAATATAGAAAGAGTTGGTCGCCAGGGCACGCAGAGCGACTCGTCTGGCGAAATGCCATTTCGCCCTACATATTCGCCAGAATATACAGACGGCCCATCCAAAGCCTTGAGCGCCAAAATGACCAGGGCCACCCAGGTGCCTTCTGCCAGACGGCGCTGTAAATTATAGGGAGCATAGACGAAAAACGGCAAGGCGCACACCCACGCGACGGGCAGCCAGGCCCAATCTTTTTGCGAGCGGGCTATTCGCCAAAGACCAAGGACCACAAACGGGAGCAAGACTCCATAAGCCAATAAATAATGGGGAAAAGGGGGTGAAGTGATCAGGTTTTGTTCCGTCCAAGACTTAAGAACAGGGTCTAAGCGAAAAGATACCAGGGTGTAAACGACAATGGGCGAGGAAACCAGGCCAGTGACCAAGGCGCCTTTGAAATATGATTTCCAAAGTTCCCAACGAGGCCCCACAGGCGGGGTATGGAAACCCCGGCTACGTGAATATGCTACAAGGCCTAAAACGAGAAGATGAGCCCCCAACACGCCCCAGGCCACCACCACGGCCAAGGGTTGGAAGAATCCCATGATGAGCCAGTAGACGCCCGTTAACCAAGCTCCCGATCGAAGCGGAACCGCGTTCGATCGAAGTGGAACCGCGTTCCGCTGGGTTTCATCGGGGCATCCCGCTGGAACACGGTTCCAGCTCGATCCATAGAGTAAACTCGATCCATGAAGCAAATAAGCCCTTAATCCCCACAGAAGAAGTGCCCGGCTCATGGCCAGGTGGGGGAGACCGTAGAGGGACAAAAATCCAAAGCTTTCCGGGGAGTAGAATTCCAGCGGCAGCCATCCCAACCAGGTCGTGCGGCCAAGCAGGAGCAATACCCAACCCAGTCCCCCACCCAATGAAGCCAACCCAACACCCCAGCGCCGGAGAGAGGGCCGGGTGACGAATAAGGCGATGAAATCGTAGGTGGCAAGGATAGCCAATATCCCCGCCCCAAAACGAAAGAGGTGGAACAAAGCCACCAATTGGATGTGCTGGGCGGGAGGTGCGGTGAGTTTACCCAGCAGGAGATAGGGTAGGAAAGCGATCACGCCCCGCTGAGGAACCGCGCTATAAGGCGTGCGGAATAGCCACTCCCCGGCCGCGCCACCCAACATTTTCGCGATGTACGAATTCCCGTCTTCAACGCCAAACACAAACCCGGTGAAGCGCCACGCCGCGCCCTGGGAAGCGTATCCCATGAGATAGGGGATGGTGGTCACGATCATGACCAGGAGAGCAAAGATATACAGCCAACGGGGCCGCGTGAAAGTGGGAATTGGAAATTGGGTATTAGGTTCTGGGGATTGGGGATTGGCAGATTGAGTCATGGGGCGCTGGAAAAACGTTATTTCAGGCGAGGTGCACGTTGTGGTCTTCTTCCAGTATTCGTAGTGTACGTTGGATTTCGGCGCGACGACTACCCGGGGACCACCCTAGTTCTTCGCCAAGGACTTCGGCCAGCTCGGAAATTAAAGAAGTCGAGAGCTGCCCCAGCATGGCTAAAAGGGAACGCCGTAGGAGGAGATCGTCGAGATGAGTGATCATTTCTTGTCGGGATAAGTAAGTTATCTCATAGTGGCTATACGAAGGAGCTTTCTCCAAAGGTAAATCTTCTTGGGCAGCGCCGGCGATGAAGTTGGCCATATCGGCCGCGCGTGTCCCGTAGCGGGCGAAGAGAGTCTCCAGGCGTGGGAGAGGGAGTCCGCTCTTCCGGTGCAGGGATTGGAGCCACACCTGAGTCTCGCCCCCCGGGGCCGGGAAATGGCGACCTCCCCCAATGGCCAGATCACGGGTGCTCTGGCATCTATCCCTCCCCAGAAATTTCAGGGCCACGTCCGTGACCTCCTCCGAAAAAGCGCGGAAAGAGGTCCACTTCCCTCCCACCAAAGACCAGATGGGAAAAGCTAGTTCCGGCGTAGGCTCCAGAAACTCGATGCTGTGGTCGCGGCTAACCTGCCCGGCCGAAGCGGCGTCGGATGTGGGCAAGGGGCGCACACCGGAAAAGCTAAAGACAATTTGCTCTTTGGTGACCGGAATGTCGGGGAAAATGTTGGCGAGCATGGTAATGAAATATTCCACCTCGTCGGGGGTGCAGCGGGCATCGTCGGGATTGTCGATGAATAGGTCCGATGTGCCCACCAGGACTTTGCCCTCTAAAGGGAAAGCCAAGACAATGCGCCCATCATCATTCTCGAAAAAGAATTCTTTGTTTTGCAACGCGGCATGTAGTTCGGGGTTATCTAGGACGAGGTGAGAGCCTTTTGTGCCGTCGATGAAGTTTGTTCCTCGTCCCAGAGATTGGTTGGTAAAATCAATCCAGGGGCCAGCGGCATTGATGACAAGTTGGGGATAGACGATGTACTCTTCCTCGCTTAGTTCGTCCCATAAGACTACCATGTCTTCCTCAGCCTCCACAGCGGAAAGGTAGTTTACGGCGTGGGCCTGCGGCGCGGAGGTGGCGACATCGTGTAAAAGGTCAATACACACCCGTTCGGGGCTGGAGATGGAGCCATCGTAGTAGCGCGCGACACAGCGTATGTCGGCGTTTAGGCGGGGGAATTCCTGCAAAGCTTTTTTACGGAAGATGAATTCATGTTTAGGAATGGTTCCTTGGCCACGGGTGTAAGCATCGTAAAGCATGAGGCCAATTTTGATGACCAGTGCACCTCGTTCAGCGGGTTTATCCATGATGCCCAGGAATTTTAGGGGCGCATTGAACAAGCCCGAGAACCATTTGAAGATGGGAATGACAGTGGGGAGGGGTTTGATGTAATGGGGAGCGTTTTCAATCAGCAAGTTTCGCTCTCGAACGGCTTCTCGCACCAGGCGAAATTCTCCATTTTCCAAATAACGCACGCCGCCATGTGCCATATGAGAGGAGGCCGCGCTGGCTCCCGAGCAAAAATCCTCCCGCTCCACAAGGAGGACGTCGACGCCTTGCAAGGCCAAATCACGATAGGTGCCTATGCCGTTGATACCTCCGCCAATGACGAGGATTGAGATTTCAGGGTTTTCCTTAATATACTTGAGGGTGTCAGTTCGGTTCATAGATATCCTTGGATTTTGTGTTCCCATGTTCGAGATGGGGCGAAAAAGGCAGATCCATGGCTCAAGGGTAA
>JAANWX010000117.1 GCA_018263575.1 Chloroflexota bacterium
GAAAGTTATACACCACAAGGATGATAATGCCGATAAAGAGAAGAATATATATGATTGATGATCGTGTATTATTTGCTGATGGATCCACAGAAACCTCCCAAAAGGTCAATTTGTTTGCTTACCAATCTGCCTAAGCAGATTCTTTTATTTATTTTGCTAAACATTATACCAATAATATTGCCCCCGAATAGATAGGCACAGTCGGCTTAGAGAGTTATTAACATACTTCTAACGCATGATTTGGCATGCTTCTTGGCTGCGTGTCCCACCAAAGGGCAACATCGTAATCTCCAGGTCGTTGTGACCTTCACAAGCGTAGCGCAGAAGAAGGGAGACCTTAAAATCCTCGGCGCCTTAAGAAATCACCCCTCAACTTTGATGATTGCATCCTTGGGAAGCGCTAAACCCGCTGTCACTTCAATCGCTTTGATAATGCCGACTGGAACAGGGCAAGATGCATGAGCGCAAAACTCCTGTCCTTTTTGAAGTGTCTCTGGGATGCCACGCCGAAAGGAAATTTCAGAAAAGGCGTCTACTTCTTTGAGTTCTTCTGCCAGGTTTTCAATATCGGGACATTCGCTTTCTATATTGAGCTTAACTTTATAGTTCTCAAGTTTCTCCGCCTCAACGATGGTGTGAAATCCACAAATTCCTGCGTCTATTTTTACCTTTGCCATAAGAATAACCTTGTTTTTGACTCCGCGTTCGTATTTCAAATGTAGCCGAGATTTCTATATCTCGCTTCCACAGGGGGCGAACCCCGATCACGAATCTATTTCCCCAAAAGATCGAGAAGATATCCGCGTTTTTACAACTAAAAGCCGCAGACAAATTGCCTGCGGCTGTGTTCTTTAGTAGCGGGGCCAGGATTCGAACCTGGGACCTCCGGGTTATGAGCCCGACGAGCTGCCACTGCTCTACCCCGCGTAGCTGTAATTTAAGCGAACGAGATTATAGCATGCACCTACCGAGTGGTCAAGGTGTGGTGCCAACAAATAATTCCCACCATACCTGAAAGTTACTAACCGGCTCTGCAGTAGCTCGGGGAGTAGGCGTGGGAATGATTGGAGTCCCTTCTCCTGGGATAATCCCAATTCTCTGATCTCCTTCTTGAATCCATTTCAGTTTTTCGCGTGCGTCTTCTTCAGCGAAGCCACCCGATTCGGCTAAGGCAACCTGCGTGGCAAGCGTTTCTTGGGTAGCTTCTAAGGCGCTCAGTGTTTCTTGGGCCTGTTCTCTATCACTAGATAGGCGACGCAAATTCGTAATTTGCTCTCGAAAAGCCATCATCCAAAAGATGAGAATGGCCAAGAAGACCAGAATCAAGAAATATTTTGTGATGAGCTTTTTTTCATTTTCCATGTTTCCATAGTACCTTAAACCTTCCGGGAATGCAAATGGAATGAGGGAGATCAGTTGAAATTGAAGGGTGGGTGATCCGTTAAAGACAAAAGTCTCTGGCAAAGGTACCAGAGACTCATTCTATGCCGAAGGTGGGAGTCGAACCCACATGGGCGTAAAGCCCACTACGCCCTGAACGTAGCGCGTCTGCCTGTTCCGCCACTTCGGCTTGCAGGCGTTATTTTACCCCGAAACAATGTTTTGTCAACCACCCCCCACCCCCTCTATCAGATTTTGACAATTCCCCGATGCAATCCTGCCATTAATCACTTTGACAATCAGGCCATCTTCGCTTAAAATCATTTAGTCGTATATTGAAGACAATAATCAAAAAATCTGCTCGGCCCCTGAGGGATTTTTTAATTTGTTTGATTTTGTTAACTTTGAGAGGGGCATACTTCCAGGAAGGTTTGCATCCATGAAAGAATATCCAACCAAGTCTATCCGCAATATTGCTCTAGCTTCTCACAGTGGTTCCGGTAAGACCATACTGACCGAGGCTCTACTCCATTTCACGGGAGCTATCACTCGTATGGGAGAGATCAAGGAAGGCTCCACGGTGTCGGACTACCAAGAAGAAGAAAAGCGGCGAGGAATTTCAATCTCTACTTCCATAATTCCCGTTGAATACCAAAAGCATAAGATCAACTTTTTGGATACCCCAGGGTATACAGATTTTGTAGGTGAAGTAATTTCTGCCATGGGCGTGGCAGATGGGGTGATTATCCCCGTCGAATCAGTTGCCGGCGCCGAGGTGGGAACAGAGCTGGCTTGGTCTTACGCTGACGAGTTCAATTTGCCCCGTTTCGTGTTGATTAACGTGCTTGACCGCGATAATGCCAATTTCCAAAAAGCTTTGGATTCAGTTCGGCAAATGACAGACACCCGCTTAGTTCCTCTCCAAATTCCCTGGGGCGAAAAAGCAGACCTTAAAGGCGTTATTGATCTATTGACAATGAAAGCTTATCAGGGCGCTGATAATCAAGTTGTTGACATTCCCGATGACTTGGCTGAAATTGCTGAAGTAGCGCGCCTGGAAATGATTGAGGTTGCCGCAGAATCGGACGATGAGCTTTTAATGAAATATTTGGACGATGAAAAGCTCACTTCGGACGAAATTATTTCAGGCCTGAAAGACAGCTTAATAGCAGGCACGTTCGTCCCCGTTTTTGCTAGTTCCGGAATCACACAAATTGGACTAGCGCCTCTCATGGAAGCGATCATCAAGCTCATGCCCTCCCCGGCTGATGTCCATCCCATCGTGGCTGAGGGTGTACAGGGTGAGGAAGAGCTCCCCGCTTCGGACGCGGGTCCCTTAGCGGCTTATGTTTGGAAAACAACGGCCGATCCCTTCGTTGGGAAAATTACTTCCCTCCGCCTTTACTCCGGAAGCATGAATGCGGACACGCGAGCCTATAACCACGCTGTTCAAGAGGAAGAGCGTTTTGGGAATTTGGCCATTATGCGTGGAAATGAACAGATTGATGTCGCCAACGTTCATGCTGGGGACATATTCGCAGTGCCTAAACTAGGTGTTACTTCCACAGGACATACGCTGGGAGAGAAAGAACATCCTCTGACTCTGCCCGTTCCCGAATATCCGAACGCGCTCTACAAGGTAGCCGTTGCCCCTGTATCACAGGCTGATTCAGCCAAGCTTAGCCCTTCACTGACCAGGCTGTGTGAAGAGGATATGACACTATCCTGGCGGCAAGATCCTATTACCAGGGAAACCGTTCTCCTGGGCATGGGCGGGCAACATATTGATGCCGCCATTCGCAAAGCAAAAAGCCTTTTCCAAACCGAGTTAGAAACTTCCCTCCCCAAGGTTCCTTATCAGGAAACCATTACCAAAGTGGGCAATGCCCAATACCGCCACAAAAAACAATCTGGTGGATCTGGACAATTTGCGGAAGTCTTCATGCGCGTAGAACCTCTGAAAGACGAAGAATTTGAATTTGTTAACGAAGTTTTCGGAGGCGCTATTTCCAAAAACTATATGCCAGCCATAGAAAAAGGCGTAAAAAGGATTATGGAAGACGGTGTTCTGGCGGGATACCCGGTAGTGCACGTTCAGGCCGCTGTGTACGATGGGAAAGAGCACCCGGTAGATTCTAAGCCGGTAGCTTTTGAAATCGCGGCCAAACAAGTATTCAAGCTCGCTGTCAAAAACGCTTCCCCCGTGATGCTGGAACCGATCATGGATGTGAAGGTGACCGTGCCAGAATCCAACATGGGTGATATTCTGGGTGATTTCAACACCCGCCGCGCCCGTGTGCAGGGCATGGATACCAAAGGCGGACGGTCTGTGGTCTCGGCCCACGCGCCCCTGGCGGAAATGCAGCGTTACACCACCGACTTGCGCTCCATGACGGGGGGACGCGGAATCTTCGAAATGGAATTCCTGAAATACCAACAAGTCCCCTCCCATCTGGCTGAGGAGATCATCCAAGCCGCGCAAGACGGAGAAGAATAATTTTCTCTACGATCTTGATCCTTTGAATCAAAAAATCCCCTGGAGTATTATTCCAGGGGATTTTTTATGTCAAGCTAGTGGTCTGTCCCTGGTCCCTGAGACCTCCGAGGTTATAAAGCCGTAAACCTCGGAGGTCTTGGGCCGCAGAACTGGCAGAGAACTTCTGCCAAAGTGTACTAGTCCTGAAACCTTAGGGCTGAAATTATTCACCAGAAGAAACGGGGGAGCGAGGAACGAGTTTCAACCGCCAAAAAATGAGCGGCGCGCCCAGGGAGATCCAGGCCCCTACAAAGGTGTAACGAAGATAACGCAGCCCGAGGGCCAGCGGGGCCTCCCCCTCCAGGAAAAGGGCATCCAGGCCAGCGTAGATGACGATCACGCCCACCAAACCCAGCACATACCGCAACGCCCTTTGCAGGAAAGTTCCGGATACATCCAAGGGCCCTGTGTGGTGGGCGTAAAGGATAGCTCCCCACCCCAGCCCCAAAAACGTCCCAGCCGTGGTGAAGAAACCTTGCAAGGAGAGGGGCGCTATTTCTGAAGCGGCGTTCTCGAACCAAATTTGAGGAACTTGCCATGTGCCCAATGTGGCTTTGGCAAGAATTCCGGCCATGACGATGAGCACGGAAACCCCAAAACAGGCCCCTAGTTGGGCGGACAAAGATTGTTCTTTGAACCAGGTTTCTAGGGGTTTCTCCGCTTTGAGGAATACCCACAAGAACAAGGCCCCCACTGCCCACCCGGTGAGAACGTCCACTGGAAAATGGACACCGAGGTAAATCCGTGAGAGGCCGATGAAAAAGATGACGAAGATGGCCGCTATCCAAGCCCAACGGCGTTTGAGGGATGCTGCCCCAAGACCCCACAGACTGGCGGCATTTTGGGCGTGTCCGGAAGGAAACCCAAAGGCCTCCCCAGAGCTGATGGCGCGCACTTGTGTGGTGTACCAATAAGGCCGCGGGCTGTGAAAAAGTATTTTCAGCGTGCTGTTGAGGCTGCCGCTGAGAAGGAGCATGGCCCCCAAACGAAAACCAAGCTGAGCGTCTATGCTCCAGTAGAGGAGGGGCATAATTAGGAGATAAAATTCTTCATTGCCCAAAAAAGTAAAAAACTTCATGGGCGTCTCTATCCATGCTCCGAGGTTTTGAATGAAAACGATAAGGGGGATGTTTAGGTCAAGAATGGTGTCCATGGTTTGCCTCCGGGAGGGTGATGGGTGATGAGTAATGAGTAATGAGTAATGGCGGGATGGCGAAGACACTGCGCACATCGTGTGGGATGGGAAGTGACAGTCACTTACCCACGCGCTGAATAAACGCCTCCACCGCCTTAAAAACGCGCTCTTTTTCCGCGTCTCGGGTGATGACGTGACCGCTGTTCTCCAGCCAGAGCATCTCTTTTTGCGCGCTGCCGACCTGAGCGTGGATTTTGGGCATTTGATGGTGGGAAACACCGCCGTCCTTGCGGGAGTGAATCAACAAAACGGGCTGGGTGAGGGTGGGGAGGGCGGCCCGCATTTCGTCCATCAATTTTTGTAATTCGATAACGCCCCGGGTGGGATACGTGGGGTAGGAAATGTGTCCTATCCCTGCGCTGGGATCCTGCCAATCATCTTCTTCTTTTGGCGCTTGCCTAAAAAATCTCCACAACACTTTTAGGAATCGCAAACGCGGGTCGGGCGGTATTTCGTAGGGGGTGGACATGGCCACCGTTCCGGCAACGGGAAGTTGGCTGGAAACGTAAAGGGAGAGCACGCCCCCCATAGAAAGCCCAAGGACGAAAATCTGGTCGGTGGCGCCTTCGAGGATGTGCCATCCATCCTCCACCGAGGCGACCCAATCTTCCCAGCGGGCGCGGTTCATATCTTCCAGGCGAGTAGCGTGCCCAAACAGGCGCGGGGCGAGGACGGTATGGCCTTGCTCGGCCAAGTATTCGCCCAGGGGCAGCATCTCCTTGGGTGTGCCCGTGAAGCCGTGGATGAGCAAACAGCCGGTCGGTCCGCCAGGAAAATAAAAGGGTTCTGCGGTGGGAATGATGTTCATAAATTACCTGCCTTTAGGTGGCGATGTAGAGACGTCCCGCCGGGGCGTCTCTACATCGCACCTGCGCATCTCTCGCGGTAAATCCGTCAGGCTCTCGCAGCCTTCGGGGGTGATGACCACGTCGTCCTCTATGCGGACACCTCCGCCGCGGACACTGCCCACCCTGGGGAGGTAGATGCCCGGCTCGATGGTGAAGGTCATCCCCACCTCAAGGATTTGATCACTTCCGGCGGCGATGTAGGGTTCTTCGTGGGCCTCCCGCCCTAGGCCGTGCCCGGTGCGGTGGATGAAGTGTTCCCCGTACCCGGCCCGGGAGATGACCGTCCGCGCGGCTTGGTCCACCTCCCCAGCGGGAGTCCCGGCCCGGGCCGCAGCCCTTCCCGCCGCGTTGGCTTCCTTCACGATGCCGGCAATCTCCCGCAGGGAATCCCCCACATCCCCCACGGCAAAGGTGCGGGTGATGTCTGAAAAATATCCCTCCACGTTTGCGCCCCAATCCACCAAAAGCAGGTCGCCCTCGGTGATGGTGCGGGCGGTGGGCGTGGCGTGGGGATTGGCGCTGTGCGGCCCGGAGGCGACGATGGGAGAGAAGGGTAAATGGGGGTCAGAGCCGTGGCGCAGCAATTGGGTGGTCAGCTCGGCGGCAAATTCCCGCTCGGTGATGCCTATTTTGAATTGGGAGAGGGTGGCCTCGAGGGCTTCTTGGGCGATGTGAGCCGCCTGCCGCATGTGTTCGATTTCCTGGGGGTCTTTGCGCATGCGCAGGGCGGCCGCCACCTCCTCGGCGGGGACGAAGGTTGCTTGGGGGGCGGCCTCCTCCAAAAAACGCAGCTCCAGGACGCGCAAACGGTTGGGGATGATGCCCACGCGCTTGGCTCGCAATCCTCCCGTATCCACTGCCCGGCGGAAGGCTTGGGGCCAGGTGGCGCGGTCTTCGGTGTAGGGGAAGGGCTGCAATTCGAAAGGCAGTTGTGCCAATTTACCCTGCTCCAATTCGGGGAGGATGAGGAGTGGGGCCGCTTCGGGGCGGAAGAAGGCCACGGTGGGACGCTCCATGAGGTGGAAGTTCAATCCCGTGAGGTGGACGAGATTCGGGCCGGGGTTGAGGGCCAGGGCGTCGAGGTGGTTGTCGATGAGGATTTGGCTTAGTTTTTGTTGGCGTTCGAGTATGGGTGATGGCATGGGGGCCTCCTGGGGTGTATTATAAATGATTTTGGGTTTTTTAGGACACGGATTTCGCGGAAGACACGGAAAGGGATCTTGGATTGGGGATTGCGGAGTTGGGAGGGGCGAGTTAGGAGTTGGGGAGCAAGGGTGCAAGGGTGCAAGGGAGCAGGGGTGATGGTGGAGAGGATCATTGCAATTGCCAAGTTTTTCTTGCGATGGAGGGGTAGAGTGTGCTATACTTATTTGGGCCTCTGGGAACTTATGGGGTAAATTTACCAAACCGCAAATTTTCGCCACTAATTGCAAAAATTTTCACCAATTTTATGTTTTATTCGTGCTAATTCGTGAAATTCGTGGCAAATGTTTGTTCAACCCCGCGAATTCCTAAAGAGCCTAATTTAGTTGCAAAATACTTTGGCGGAATAGACATCAAATTTGAGCAAAAGTAAGGCTCTCCACCAGAAGTTGGATTAAAAAATGGAAACAACAGAAGTCGTAAAACTGATCGAAAACACGATCCTAAACGCTATAGAAAATAAGGAATGCACGACCGCATACTGCGAACCCATCATCGGTTTTGTCTCAGCCCATGATCCGGAATTTATCACCCTGAGCGGGCGGATCGGTTTTCATCACTTCATGCCACAAGACTTATTGGAAGGAGCACGCACCGTTGTTTGCTTTTACCTGCCTTTTGAACCAGAAGTAGTCTACGCCAACCAAAGAGACGAGATACAAGTTGCACGGGCGTGGGGCGTGGCCTATCATGACACCAACAACCTCTTAGGAGAAATAGCTTCCCAGTTGATAGCAGTTCTCAACCAACATGGTATCCGGGCCGCGGCAGAGCCATCCACAGGAAACTTCGATAAGGAAGCATTAAAAAGCCACTGGTCGCATAAAAGCGTGGCCGTGATCGCCGGATTGGGCAGTTTTGGCCTCCATCAAATGGTGATCACAGACGCGGGTTGCACAGGGCGTTTTGGAACCGTGGTCATTGATGCTGAACTCCCCATAGAAAAACCACAGCCCAAAGAACGCTGCCAGTATTACGAGATGGGGGCATGTATGGATTGCCTTTTTGCGTGTCCTGTCAACGCCTTATTCGAAGATGAGCCGTTTGATCGGGCCGCCTGTTGGAAAGTCTTGCTAGAGAATGCCAATGAATTTCTCGACTTAGGGGACGATGTCCAAGTTTGTGGGAAATGCGCGGTCGTTGGCCCCTGCGCTTTCGAATCGGCGCTCTAAATTCGTAAAATATCCTTCGCTTGCCGCGTCAGAGGGAAATGAAAGCAAAACCCTATCTCCACCATCCAACCCACAATGGTGGTAAAATAGGAAGCAGTATGCTTACCTTCAACGCCCTCGCCGGGCTAATGGCCATCACCGCCAGCCTAGTCTTAGCCCAAGCTCGGCAATGGCAAAGAAACCGAACCACCAAACCAACCAACGAACGAACTAACTAACCAACAAACCAACCAACCAACAATCCACCCAACAAGGAAACAAACCATGTCTTATCACTTCCCAAGCCATGCTTGGCTCCAAGCTTTAGAAGAAAAACTCAACACCGACCAGCAATATGCGAAAATTGCCCAAAATTGGGAGGGCGACTTGGCCTTTCTCATCGAAGCTGATGAGTCTCTTCCTGAGCCGGTGGTCATGTACCTTGATTTATGGCATGGCAAGTGCCGTGGGGTCCACTATTTCACCGGTGATAAGGTCGAGAAAGAAGCCGCCTTTGTTCTCACCGCTCCCTTTCAAAACTTCGAACGAGTTCTCAGTGGTGATTTGAATCCCATGCAGGCCCTGACGACGCGCAAATTAAAAGTCAATGGCAACTTCCCCTACATGATGCGCAACATTCCCACCATTTTGGATTTTGTGCGCTGCTGCCAGGAAATACCGAGGGGGTAAGTGTAGAAGAACCAGAGGATGCAAACGGCGCAGAAGAGCCAAGGGATGCAAAGGACAACTTCATCCAACATCCAACATCCAACATCCAACCTCCAACCTCCAACATCCAATATCTAATACCCAACATGCAACCTATCCTAAACATCAACCTCACCACGCACCAAATTGACACCTTCACACCTCCCAGCGACTGGGAACGCGACTACCTGGGCGGGGCATCGCTCGCGGCGCGCATGCTGTATGACACCCTCACGCCTGATTTAGACCCCCTTTCCTCCGCCGCGCCTCTGCTCTTCCAAACCGGAACCCTGACAGGCACAGCCGGCCCCGCCATGGGACGTTTTATGATCTGCGCCCTTTCCCCGGCCACAGGATTGTGGGGCGAGTCAAATTGCGGCGGTTTCTGGGGGCCAGAACTTCGCAAGGCGGGTTACGACGGCCTCTTGGTCACCGGGCAATCATCCCGTCCCGCCTATCTTTGGATCCAAGATGGAGAAGTCGAAATCCGGGACGCTGGTCACCTGTGGGGAATGGAGACCTACCCGACTCAGTCCGCTCTCCTGGACGAGGTGGGGGACAAAAAAGCCAAAATAGCCGTCATTGGTCCCGCTGGTGAAACCCGCCTGCCCTTCGCCCTCATCCTCACCGATCACGGCCGCGTGGCGGGGCGGACGGGGATGGGCGCGGTGATGGGCTCCAAAAACCTCAAGGCCGTGGCCGTGCGCGGGCGGGGCGACATCCCCCTGGCTCACCCCAAGGCCTACGGTTCGCTGCGTTCTGAACTCAACCGCGCCCTCCGAAACGACAACGTGACGCGCGTATTCCGTGAACTAGGCACGGCAGGCGTGGCCGACTACCTTGACTACCTGGGCGAAATGCCCAAAAAATACTTTCAATCCGGCCTTTTCGATGGCGTGCCCAAGATAACCGGGGCCACCATGGCCGAGACCATTCTCACCAAAGCCAAGGCTTGCCATGCTTGTGCCATTGCCTGTGGGCGCGTTGTGCGCCTCGAACTAGAAGAGGAGGAGCGCAAAGGGCCAGAGTACGAGAGCATTGTCGGTTTTGGGCCTAATCTCCTCATTGATGACCTGAAAGCCATCACCCGCCTTTGTGAGCTTTGCGACCGCTACGGCATGGACACCATTAGCCTGAGCAACACCCTCGGTTTGGCCTTCTCGCTCTTCGAAAAGGGAAAAATCACCGAGGAAGATACTGGCGGTCTGCGTTTTCAGTGGGGGGATGTGGAAATGGTCGAGCGTCTGGTGCATCAAATGGCGCGGGGGGAAGGTTGCGGAACCTGGCTGGGCTGGGGAGCGCGCGCGGTGGCGGAACGGTTCGGGGCCGGGGAAGAGGCCGTCCAGGTCAACGGTCTCGAAGTCCCCTACCACGACCCGAGGGGCGGGTCGGGGTTGGCCCTGGTTTACGCTACCTCGCCCCGTGGGGCCTGTCACAACCAGTCCGACTATTACCGCGTTGACATTGGCCACGTGGAAGACGACCTGGAGATGGACTACCTCCCGCGCCAGGCCGGGGCTGAGAAATCCGCCAACGTTGCCCTTCACCAGAACTGGCGCACGGCCTTTAACGCCCTTGGCATGTGCCTGTTCGCCAATCCCTCCCCTGGCGAAATCGTAACCTTATTGAACTTGGCCACGGGAGAAGAGTATACGCTCGAAGACATCCTTCTGGCGGGGGAACGGGCCTGGAACCTGAAACGGGTCATCAACATCCGCCTTGGCCTCAGCCATGAGCGTGACACCCTCCCCAAACCTCTCCTGGAACCCCTCCCCGACGGGGGCGCGGCTGGGTACACAATTCCCCTGGAGGAGATGCTCCAGGCCTATTACCTAGCCAGAGACTGGGATCCGGAGACGGGGTATCCCTCGCCGGCCAAATTACGCGCTTTGGGGTTGGAATGGGCAGGAAGCGGGAAAACAGGGAGCAGGAAAACAGGGAGCGGGAAACAGTGAATGTGTCCCGTCCTAGTTTCTGTTTTTTGTAAACATATACTAGGACGGGACATCTGCCTCCATCCTCCACCTTCCAACATCCAATATCCATTATCCAATACCCAACACCCATGCCCCCATCCAACCCGACCAAAGAACTCCTCGCAGGAATCAAAACTGGCAGCCCCATTGCCATGGGATATATTCCCATCGCCATTGCCTTTGGAGCCTTAGCAGCCAAAGCCCAAATGACAGTGGAAGAGTCAGTGATGATGTCCATTTTCGTCTTCGCGG
Source organism: Chloroflexota bacterium (assembly GCA_018263575.1). Taxonomy (GTDB): domain Bacteria; phylum Chloroflexota; class Anaerolineae; order Anaerolineales; family UBA11858; genus B10-G9. Next base: position 11,250 of record JAANWX010000117.1, read on the forward strand.
GGGCCAGCCAATTTATAGCCGCCAGCATGATCTTGGCGGGGGCTGGTCCGGGGCAAATTGTGCTCACGACCTTTTTCGTCAATTTGCGGCATCTGATCATGAGCATGGCCGTCCATGAGCAATTCAAGCCTTTTCCCAAGGCCTGGAAAATTGGCCTCTCTTTTTGGATCACGGACGAAACCTTTGCCACGCTAACCTTAAAGTCTGAAGCGGAGAAGGAAAACATCACCCCCTTTTTTGCGGCGGGCCTGATGGGGGTCGCTTATCTGGCCTGGGTGGCGGGCACGGCCCTGGGCGGACTCGGCGCGAAAATTATTCCCCCAGGAATCAGCGCGGGGATGACGGTGGGACTTTACGCCATGTTCATTGGCTTGCTCGTTCCCCACGTGCGCCAAAGCCTCAAAATTGGCGCGGTTGCCCTCCTGAGCATGTTCCTTAACACGGTCTTTCAGACTTTTCTCGAGGCCGGGTGGGCCATCGTCCTGGCCACCGTTCTGGGGGCATTCTTTGGGGCGCTGATCATCAAGGAGGATGCATGAACACCCTCCTCCTCATCCTGGGCATGACGGCCGTCACCTATCTCCCCCGCATGGTGCCGGCCCTGTTTATGGATCGCTTCCAATTCCCGGCCTGGTTTCGAAATTGGCTGAAAAATATCCCCTACGCTGCGCTGGGGGCCTTGATCTTTCCTGGTGTGTTGTTGGTGGATGAAGACCAACCTTTGGTGGGCGTGGTGGGTGGTCTGGTGGCTGGCTTATTGGCCTATTTTAGAGTGCACATTATCTACATTATGACCGCCGCTATCCTGGCCGTGCTCGTGATGCAGAATCTGCTCTGAGTACCGTCTCGATAATACAAAGCAAGACCTCCGAGGTTTGCCGAAAAACCTCGGAGGTCAAAGACCCGGTCTCAGCCCCTCCCTAAAAAAATTGAAAAAACACGTAACCGTTCAACCCCTTCCTCCGGAAAATATCAGGCCGGCAAGGCTTTTTGGGTGTGCAATGGTAAAAGCCGCTTTGCACGGCCGACGATCTCATCGGTCATCTCCCGCAAATCCTCCCCACAATCCAAATCTTCTAAGGTGAGCGGGGAATCAAAGGAAAGCCTAGGGGAGACCATTATTTTTCCGGGGGAAACGAGCTGGTGCATGACCTGAAAGAATTCGGCTATCCTTTGTTTGTCGATGCGCTCCCTTCGGAAATTGGTAAAAGGATGGCGGAAATATTGGGGTGACAATACGCCGCTGATCAGGGTGACTGCTAACTGCAAGCGAGGGACTTTTCGTAAAAACAACCCCAAGCTTGGCGACCAAAGCTCCAATTCCTCCTCGGCGCCGGGCATGTAGGCTGGGTCGGGGTCAATGCTCCCCCTGGCAAAAACCAGAAGCGCCCCTCCTTCCCGGAGGTGGCGAATGGCCTTGCGAACAACGCCCATGCGCGTATGAGCATTCGGCGCGGAGAATATCATATGCTCGCGGGTGATCGGCAATTTCCGCAAAAAGGTGATTGGCGAGGTGATGATCTTGATGTCGTCGCGGGGCACGTGGGCGGCAATGACCAGGGAATCATAGGCGCCGGGGTGATTGGCGGCAATTAACAAGGGCCCCTCACGCGGGATGTCTTCTCCCCCAAAAATGTCAACGGTATTAACAAAATGGGTGATGAACCACTGAGCGGCTTCTTGGAATCCTTCCTGGAGGGCTAGGGTATCAAATTTGGTAGCGATGGTGGAGAAACGGAACATAGGTTCCTCAAAAAGTGGGGAGGTAATCTTCGATATCCATCCCCCAGGCGTAAAGCCCATGGCTTTGTATAATTCATCAAGTAGTTCTTGAACGAGTTCTATAACGCGAGTGTCTTGATCCATAGTCCCTTTCCTCGTGCAAAATGGATGGAGTGTCTTTGTTAATTTGCGCTTCTCTCTAAATCCGCTTCAACGCCACCCCTGCCTCCTGGAGGAAGCGGCGTGAGCGGTCATCTGGATATTCCTTATCATACACAATTTGGACAATCCCGGCATTGATGATCATCTTGGCGCACAAGAAGCAGGGTTGGTGGGTGACGTAAATCGACGCCCCTTTGGATGAGACACCGTGCAAGGCGGCTTGAATGATGGCGTTCTGTTCGGCATGCAGGGTGCGGACGCAGTGCCCGTTATCCATCAGACAGCCCACTTCGGTGCAGTGCGGCAATCCCCTGGGACTACCATTATAACCGGTAGTCAAAATCCGTTTTTCCTTGACGATCACCGCTCCCACTTTGGCGCGCTCGCACGTGCTCCGGCAAGCCACCTCGTGGGCGATGTTCATGAAATAATCATCCCAGGATGGTCGGGTCATGTTGTCTCCTCTGTCAAAAAACCGGCTTTGACCAGGGCGTTATATAAATGGGTGCGGATGGGACGAGAGACCCGGCGGGCGGAGTGCTCTTGCCAACCGTAGACTTTCTCTTCCATTTCAGAGCCGCTGACCTGGCGGCCCTCGTAAATCCCGGTTTCGATCATGGCCTGGTCATAGGCTTGGAGGTGGTCTTCGTCATCGGCGTCGTACCGCTCCCAATGGAGAATCGCTTCTAGCGGCAAGCGGGGGCGGATGGGAGGGGGAGACTCCGGCCAGCCCAGGGTCATCCCGGAAACGGGAAAAGCCAGGGGCGGAAGGGCCAGCAAATCTATCACGTCCAGGGGATTGTTACGGATCCCGCCGATGTAACACATCCCCAATCCCAGGGATTCGGCAGCCAGGGCCGCGTTCTGCATGGCCAAGGCGGCGTCCACCGCCGCCAGGAGCAAGTTTTCCATATAGCCGGGTTCTTGGGTATAGCCTTGGGTCTCACAGGCCCGATGCAGTCGGCTGAGGTCGGCACACCAGGCCATGAAAACTGGCGCTTGCTCCACATGGGCTTGTCCCCCACAGAGTTCACGCAGGCGTTTCCGCTTTTTCGCGTCAGTAGTGGCCACCACGCTGTACATCTGCAAATTGGAGGAGGTGGAGGCCCGCTGCCCGGCAGCAACAATGGTTTCAACGATCTCCCGGGAGACGGGTTTGGATTGATAGTCGCGAACGGAACCATGCTGATGAATTTGCTCAATGGTGGGGGTGGTCATTTCTGCTCCTTACTCAAAGTCATTAAGTTAAGGATGATGTCATTTCGAACAGAGTGAGAAATCTTTCCGTCGCAAGTAAATGGTAGACTGAAACTAAGATTTCTCCCAATTCAGCCTGTATTTGGCTGAAACATCGGCGGCAATCGTGCCGAAACCTCGTCGAAATGACATGATTAGTTGCCTAACTTAACGACATCGCCTCCTTAGTTTTTTAGTGAAT
>JAANWX010000118.1 GCA_018263575.1 Chloroflexota bacterium
TAGATTGGTGTGTTGGTGGTATTGGTAGATTGGTTTGTTGATGTTTTACCAGTTCCCCAGTCTACCAGTTCCCCAGTCTACCAGTTCCCCAGTCTACCGGTTCCCCAGTCTACCAGTTCCCCAGTCTACCAGTTCCCCAGTCTACCAGTTCCCCAGTCTACCGGTTCCCCAATTTACCAGTTCCCCAATCTACCAGTTCCCCAGTTTACCAGTTCCCCAGTCTACCGGTTCCCCAGTCTACCGGTTCCCCAATCTGCCAGTTCCCCAATCTACCAGTTTCCCAATCTACCAGCCTCCCAATCTGCCACCCTAAAACAAGATACTGGCCAATTCCGATCGGTACTCTTGGGTTAGGGGATGGGAATCTCCCAACAATGCGAAGAGGCCCAAAACTACCTGTTTGGCACGCCCATTCTGGTAACCTTTGTCAACCCGCAAAACTTCCAATAAACCGTCCAAGGCGGCTGGGATGTTCCCCATCCCAATCAACCGCAGTGCTCTGTAATAAATGGCATCCACCTTTGATTTTGGGGCCGTCTCTGCCGCGTTGAAGTCTGCCAGCGTTTGAGCGAGGGGAAGGAGTTTTTCGGCCTTTCTATACTCTGGGCTGGTGGGAAAATCCTGGAGGATCTTAAGGGCTTCTTTGCTCTGGTCTTGTCCCAGCAGACTCTTGGCGAGGATTAATTGTGCCCTGGGTTGGACGGGCCGCTTCGTGAGCACTTCTCGGGAGGTGTCTTCCGCCTCTGACCATTTTTCCATCTTCAGCAGGCTCTGGGCTTTTTCCAAAAGAAGCGTATCAGGCCCGGGCACTACTTGGTGGATGAATTCCCGAATTTGTTGGTTAGACTGAATGCCATTGAATTCACTTATAATCCGCCCCCTCTGAAAGGCCTTCACGGCAGGAATATTGAAAATGTTATAGCGTTGGGTGAGTTGAGGGTTTTTGTCCACGTCGACTTTAGCAAGACGAAAACCACCTTTGTTTTCAGCGGTCAATTGTTCCAAGAAAGGCGTGAGCGTTTTGCTAGGTTCATTCCACTTGGCCCAAAATTCGACCACAACGGGCCTCTTTTGAGAATATGCCAAGACATAATAGTCGAAGTTGGAATCATTCACGTCGATAATATTATTCGTCGTCATCATATTTTTTTACCCATCAGGAGTTATCATGCCAGGTTGTTTGATTTCTAAGACTTCGCCATGTAGGTTGATGATAATTTTAAAGCCCATCATGCCCATATAGGCCCGAGTCTCTTCGGGCAAGCCGGATTCCATGACTTGCTCGAATTGATGGTCAATGTTTTTGATTTGTTCTTTGAGTATGGCCCGGGAGAAAATATCATCCTGGCCAAGCATTTTAGCGGCTTGTTCACTGATAATGTCTTCATGACCTTGCATCATGGAGCGCATATGGTCCAAGACTTGGAGGTCTACCTCGTGGGTGGGGATATGGCGCTTGAATCCGGCATCATCTACCACATAGCATGGTTCATGCCCCACGTAGGCGATTTCAATAGGGTTGTCGTGTTCATCGACGACGAGGCCGGCAAAGAGAGGGCGGGTAGGCATTTTGAAATTAAGAGTAAAGAGTAATGAGTGAAAGGTGATAAATGAGGCGTGACGGGTGAAAAGTGAAGTGGGGATATTTTACCAGAAATAAGGCCTTATTGGTAAGGTGAAGTGTAGGTGTTTTTGATGTAAGTGTGTGGGTAGGTTGTACTTAATAAGTCCAATTTGGTATACTATTTTTACTATCCTGCGTATCTTCTCAATATTTTGGGGAAACGGTTTCGTAGCCGGGGTTTCGATACCCCGCAGTTGCGAGATTTGGAAATCTCGGCTACATGTTCCCTGTTTTTTTGAGAAGCAATTGTTCTCGTTTTTGTAGGTGTCTTCCTGGGAGCATGTGATAGCCCTTCCCCAACAGAAGAACCTACGCCCCCCCCACAGAACCTCCTCCAACGGAGCAGCCAACCGAACTCCCCCCCACAGAGGCTCCCACCGACGCTCCCCCACCCACGGAAGAACCTACAGAAGAACCGACCTCACCTCCAACCGAAGAAGCGGATTCTGATGAGGACGATTCAGGAGAAGCTGGAAAAGCTCTTCTCCAAGAGAGATGCACCGTATGCCACAGTTTAGACCGGGTTAAGAACGCAGAAAAAGACCTCGCAGGATGGCTAAAGACCATCTCTCGCATGCTGGATAATGGCGCAGATCTTACAGATGGCGAACAAGCCATCCTGGCCAAGTATCTTGCGGAGAATTACGGGCCCTAATTTCTTCATCTCAGGTTCAAGCGTTCTACATGAATTAATCAAACACCCATCACGTTTTACTCTTTACTTTTTAGGAGGAAGGTATGCTTACTTTAGGTCTCGCCCGATAGCAATTTGCCATCACAACCATTTACCACTTCTTCTTCGTCCCGGTGACATTAGGGTTGTCCATCCTCTTGGCCATCCTAGAGACAAAATATGTCACCAGCGGAGATGAGACCTATAAAAAGATGGTGAAGTTCTGGGGAAAAATATTCCTGATCAATTTCGCCATTGGCGTAGTAACTGGCATTGTCCAAGAATTCCAGTTTGGGATGAATTGGTCAGAATACTCTCGCTTTATGGGAGATATTTTCGGCGCGCCATTAGCCATTGAGGCGCTTTTGGCCTTGACCATTCCCCTGGTGAGGGCGGGACAGGTTGAAGGAGTTATGCTGGCCCCACTGGTTTTGATTGCCTTAGCGGCCTTCGAGGCTGTTACGCCCCTGCCCTTGGCCGCGTAAACCCTGGCTGGCGTGAGCAAGGCGGCGCACCGTTTATTTGCAGTTGTCGATACGGAGCCAACGGTGGTTGACCCTGTTGAGCCGAGGCCCACGCCCCAAAAGTATGACATCGTTTTTCAGGATTTGAGTTTTTCCTACGGGAAGACTCCTCAAGATGTAAGTCGAAATTGTATTTCGGTGCAAAATGGTATTTTGCCTAACGATTTACCAAATCGCCCTGCAGGGGGAAGTGACCTCCCTGCCCTCTTTGAGGTGAGTTTCAAGGTGGAAGAAGGCCAAAGCCTGGCGATTGTGGGGCCGAGCGGGGCTGGGAAATCGACTCTGCTGAACTTGCTACTCCGGTTTTGGGATTTCGTGGAGGGGGAGATTCTTCTCGGTGGACAGCTCCTTCGTGACTATACGCAAAAAGATGTGAGGGAGAAAATGAGCGTCATTTCCCAGCGCTCTTATTTTTTCAACGCCACCCTCTCCGAGAACTTGAGGCTTGCCAATCCTGGAGCTTCCCAGCGAGAAATCGAGGAGGCTTCGGCCCAAGCCCAAATCCATAACTTCATCAGCTCCTTTCCGTTAGGGTACGAGACGCTCATCGGTGAACAGGGTACGCGCCTGAGCGGCGGGAAACGCCAACGCTTGGCAATCGCGCGGGCCATTTTCAAAAACGCTCCCATTTTGCTCTTGGATGAGCCAACGACCGACCTTGATACCTTGACCGAAAAGCGCGTCCTGGATACGCTATTCGCCTTAATGAAAGGCCGCACTGCGCTGCTTATCACCCATCGCCTGGTGGGGTTGGAAAATGTGGATGAGATTTTGGTGCTTGGCCAGGGCCGCATCCTCGAACGCGGCACGCATGCCGAACTTCTATCCCAAAAAGGTCTCAATTGGCAAATGCGTGAGATTCAAAATCGGGTGATGCGTGAAACGTGATGAGTAATGAGTGTTTACTAGGAGTTTTAGATGACAAACCGACTAGCACATGAAACCAGCCCTTACCTGCTCCAGCACGCCGATAACCCCGTAGATTGGTATCCGTGGGGAGAAGAAGCGCTGCGAAAAGCAAAGACCGAAGACAAACCCATCTTCCTCAGCGTTGGCTATTCGGCCTGCCACTGGTGCCACGTTATGGCCCACGAATCCTTCGAGGATGAGACGGTGGCGGCTATTTTGAACGATAACTTTGTGAATATCAAAGTCGACCGCGAAGAACGACCCGACCTGGACAGAATTTATATGAGCGCGGTGCAGTCTCTGACCGGGCGCGGCGGATGGCCAATGAGCGTTTTCCTGACTCCGGAGGGGCAGCCTTTCTTCGGCGGGACGTATTTCCCCCCCTCGCCACGGTATGGGATGGCCTCGTTCACGCAGGTGCTGCATGGTGTGGCCGATGCGTGGAAAAATAAGCGCCAAGAAATCCTTGAGAGCGGAGAAAAAATCTCCCAAGCGCTCAAGGGACAAAGCGTCACCGGACATGACCAAGGTGAACTCAACCCGGAAACGTTGGAGGAGGCTGTCAAGGTTTTGCGGGAAAACTACGACCCTAAACTGGGCGGATGGGGGGCGGCCCCAAAATTCCCCCACCCGATGACCATAGAATTCTTGCTGCGCCAACACCACAAAACAGGAGATGAACAAGCCCTAAAAATGGCGGCACACACCCTCGAGACCATGGCCCGGGGCGGGATCTACGACCAGGTCGGAGGCGGTTTCCACCGGTATTCGGTCGATGAACGTTGGCTGGTTCCTCATTTTGAAAAGATGCTCTACGATAACGCCCAATTAGCTCGCGTTTATCTTCATGCCTGGCAAGTGACCGGCGACGACTTCTTCCGCACCATCACAAAGGAAATTCTGGATTACGTGACTAGGGAAATGCGAGACCCCTCAGGTGGATTCTACGCTACCCAGGACGCCGACAGTGAAGGAGAGGAAGGCAAGTTCTTCGTCTGGACGCCCGCTGAACTGCGAAACATTTTGGGCGAGGAAGCAGACGCCTTCATGGCGGCCTATGGGGTCTCAGAATCAGGCAAGTTCGAAGGCAAGAACATTCTCGAATTTTTGGGGGTACTTGACCATCGTTCACAATTTGCCGCAGCACGCCAGAACCTGCTAACGGCTCGGGAGGAGCGGATTCCGCCCAACCGGGACGAGAAGGTTATCACGTCCTGGAACGGTCTCATGCTGGCTGCTTTTGCAGAAGGGGCTCGGGTTTTCAATGACGAATCGTACCGAGAGGTCGCCATCACGAACGCTGATTTCCTCCTCAACCAACTCCGCTACGCTGAAGGCCGCTTGTGGCATATTTGGAAGGATGAAGAGGCAAAAATCAACGGTTATCTTGAAGATTATGTATATCTCATCGAAGGTTTGTTAGCGCTCTACCAGACCACCTTCGAAGCCCGTTGGTATCAGGCCGCTCAGGAAGTAGCGGATGCGGTATTGGCGCATTTCTCTGATCCTGAGGGCGGTTTTTTCGATACCAGCGACGACCATGAAAAACTCATTATGCGCCCTAAGAGTCTTCAAGACAGCGCAGTCCCCTCCGGGAACGGTATGGCCGCCTATACACTGGCTCGTTTGTCCGGGTTAGCCCTAGAAACAACCTACCTGGAAAGAGCCAGAGAGAGTTTAGCATCCATGCAAGGCATGTTGGCCAGCCATCCCCTGGGATTTAGCCAATGGCTGCAAGCCTTGGACTATGTTTTGGCTCCGCCACGTGAGATTGCCATCATTGGTAACCAAGAGAAAGAGGACACGCGCCGTATGCTACAAATTATCTTCGAAGGATACCGGCCCCACCAAGTCGTGGCCCTTGGTTCACCGCAACCCGAGCCGGTTGGCGTCCCCTTATTAGAAGATAGAGCGCAAGTGGCTGGCGCGGCCACGGTCTATGTATGCACCAATTTCACTTGCCGTAGGCCCATTACGGACACAGATGAACTAAGAGAAGTACTTTAGCACCGTGGCGGTTCGTCTTTGTCCACGAAGAGGAAAAGCTGGCTGAGGTTCAGGGCGCTTTATCTCGCGGGAACGCCTGGGGTAAAAATAGCTCAATAATAGTCCTAAGGAATCACAATGAAACACGATCACTCACACGCTCACCACCATACAACCAAAAACATTAAAACCGCCTTCTTCCTGAACCTGACCTTCACTATTCTTGAAATATTTGGCGGAATATGGACGAATAGTCTGGCCATCTTATCCGATGCTGTGCACGACCTGGGAGATAGCGTATCGTTGGGGCTAGCCTGGTACTTGGACAGCTACGCTCAACAAGGGAAGGATGACCGATTTTCGTACGGTTACCGGCGATTCTCCCTCCTGGGAGCATTGATCAATACCATCATTCTCATCGTAGGAGCCTTTTTTGTGCTCACCCAAGCCATCCCTCGTCTCCTCGCCCCGCAACACACCAACGCGCCAGGGATGCTCCTTTTTGCCATTGGGGGGATTCTCATCAACGGAGCCGCCGTGCTGCGCCTCAAGGATAGCAAATCCATGAACGCTCAGGTTGTGGCCTGGCACCTTCTGGAAGATGTTCTGGGCTGGGTGGCCGTGTTCATTGTGGCCATCATCCTCATCTTCGTGGACATTCCCATTCTCGACCCCATTTTATCCATTCTGATTTCCCTGTATATCCTCTACAATGTCATCAAAAGTTTGCGCGAGACCCTGGGCCTTTTTCTACAAGCCGTCCCCCAAAACATAAAAATCGAAACCATTGAAGAGCGCCTCACCGCAATCCCTTGCGTGGAATCCTTGCATCATACCCACATCTGGTCGCTAGATGGAGAACACCACATCCTTACCACCCACGTCCGGGTTGGCGCTACTATCGGCAAAGAGCAAGCTATTACGCTCAAGCAAGACATCAAAGAAATCCTCTCCGAATTCGATTTTTCTCATATCACCATCGAAATTGAATACAGCCCTGAAGATTGCTCCCACCATTCTTAAATTGCCTTGTGTCGCCTTTACCACAATGTCTTAAAACGAAGATGGTATAATTTTCTTAGATAGGTCTTGACACTACCGCTAGTTTTGATGTTAGAATGATAAGTAGAAACAAAACAGCAGGTGAAGGAGGATGAGACGGATGGAAAAACGAGAAATCAAAGAAATTGTCCTGAAAGAACTCCCCATTGTCTTTCGAGAAGATTCAGAGATACAAGAGGTGGTGCTAAAGCTTTCGCGCGAGCATTTCGCAGACAAAAAGGAGACTGAAAGCCGCTTCGACCGCGTGTTAGATGAATTACGCCAACAGCGGGAAGAAAGTGCCCTCAAGTGGGATGAGAACACACGCAAGTGGGAAGAAAGCCAGCGCCGGTGGGATGAGAACACGCGCAAGTGGGATGAAAGCCAGCGCCGGTGGGATGAGAACACGCGCAAGTGGGATGAGAACACGCGCAAGTGGAAAGAAAGCCAGCGCCGGTGGGATGAAAACACGCGCAAATGGGAAGAAAACGACCGCAAGTGGAAAGAGAATGCGGCTCGTCAAGACCGCATGTTGGACGCCATTGAAAAAATCTCCAAAAAGCATGATAGCACTATCGGGGCCTTAGGCGCACGCTGGGGACTTTATACTGAACAATCATTCCGCAACGCGCTGGCTGGAATTTTAGAAGATTTCTTTGACGTTGATGTATTCAATGTGACAGAAATCGACGAAGAGGGCGAAGTGTTTGGTCGGCCAGACCAGGTTGAATTAGACGTGATTGTCAAAGATGGGGTTCTGATTCTATGCGAAATCAAGTCTTCAATGAGTAAATCAGACATACACATTTTTGACAAAAAAGTGCGCTTCTATGAAAAACAACATCAACGAAAAGCCAATCGAGCATTGGTAATTTCCCCCATGGTAGATGAGGACGCCCAAGAGCTGGCCCAAGAAGTAGGCATTGAAGTCTATAGCAGCGCGATCACCATGGATCCAGACACATTTCGTTAGAAATAGTGTGTCATCTCTATAATTTGGAATTAAAAAACCAGGTTTCTCTGCAAGCGAAGCGGCGAAACCTGGTTTTTTTTTACTCTTTTTCCTGATTTTATAAGAAGGTACGGTCTAGTTTATAACAAACCCACCTTGGCGTTGAATTCTTCGATCAATTCATCCATCTCAGAGATTTGGCCTTGGAAATTCGTCCAGTAGTCTTTATCATACCATTGGGCTTGAATCTCTTCGTAGGTTTTCCCCTGCTGCTCAACCCAGGTGAAGTATTTCAGGTTATGGACCCGGCGGCGGTCTTCGTAGGTCAATTCTTGAAGGTGGTCAGTGGACTGGCCCGCAAGGTAACGGGCATGCTGCGCGGCGGCGTCAACTTCAGAGTACTCGCCGAATTCCTCGTGCATTTCCGCCAGACGGCTTTGGTAAAGCTCCATGGAGTCAGTCCACACGGTGAGGACAACATCGTTTTCGTCCATCTCATAGTATTTGGCCATCTTGATGGACATGAGCGTGTTGGCAATACTGGAGAAACCCAACAAGTCCAATTGCCCTACTAAATCTTCAGGAACGCCCTGCTCGGCCAAATACTTCCGCCCAGCCGGTTCGTTGAACAAGCGGGCCAGGCTGACGACGGCATTATCGTCGATACCGATTATCATATCCGTATTTAAAACGTTGTGAATCCAGGGGACGTGTTTGTCACCAATCCCCTCAATGCGGTGCGCGCCGAAACCATTCTCTAAAAGCGTGGGGCATTGCAGCGCCTCACCGGCGGCGACTTTGCTGCTGGGGAAAAGCTGCTTCATGTAGTCCCCGCACCCAATAGTGCCCGCAGAACCGGTGGTCAGCGCTACACCTCGATAGCCATCGCGCGGCCCTAGCACCTCTTGCAAAACCTCTTCCATGGCATGGCCCGTGATCTCATAATGCCAAATATAATTCCCGAATTCTTCGAATTGGTTGAAAATCGCCAAATCTTCGCCAGATTCACGGAGTTCCCAGCATTTATCGAAAATTTCTTTAACGTTGGATTCCGAGCCGGGGGTTTTGATGGTCTCGCCCGCAACTTTTGCCAGCCAGTCGAAACGCTCTTGGCTCATTCCTTCGGGGAGGATGGCAATTGAGTCACACGCCAGCAGGGTGGAGTCATAGGCCCCGCCCCGGCAATAATTCCCGGTGGAAGGCCAAACCGCTTTCTGCGTGGTGGGATCAAACTGACCCGTGACCAGGCGGGGAGCCAGACATCCGAAGGCGGCCCCAACCTTGTGCGCTCCGGTGGGGAACCACTTCCCGACCAGGGCGATGACTCGGGCCTCAACGCCCGTCAGGCTGGAGGGCAATTCAACATAGTTGACGCCCCCAAACCCGCCCCCGGACGAGGTCGGTTCGTTCTTCCACGTGATGCGGAAGAGGTTGCGCGGGGCAATATCCCACAAACCCATCGAGGACAAATCTTCTTTGATCCTGTCCGGCATCAAGTCAGGATTCTTCATTTGAGCATAGGTAGGAATGATAATGTCCCGTTCTCTGGCTCGTTTTACTGCTCGTTCTAATTGCTCTTCGTGCATTGTTAGATCAATCATGGTATTTCCTTTCAACTAAAGTGATAATGGTGAGTGATGAGTGATGAGTGACGAGTAATGAGTGATGAGTCAATGTCATTAAGTTAGTGGCAACTCTTCGCGCCAGAATGGATAGCGCTGGTCTCCCGACCGAGCGGCGTCCCTCTGGTAAGCAATGCCGTTCGGTCAGGAGACCTTCACTATCCCGTAAAAATGGATTCGTCTGCCTTATCTTAATGACATTGAGTGACGAGTAACAAGGTGCGTTGCACCTTAAGCGTCAATACTAGCTTAACTCATCTTTCACGTTTTACTCCTTACTTTTTACTCTTCACGCTCCGGCGCATCCCGCACAACGTAGAGGGGACGGCCTTTGGCTTCATCGTAAAGACGGCCAATGTATTCCCCAAGAATGCCCAGGGAGATAAGTTGGACACCGCCTAAAAAGAGGACGGCAATTAATGTAGAAGCCTGGCCAAAAAAGGCCCGTGACCCCGCCAGGCGCAAGGCGATCACGACGGGGATGGCTAAACTGCTAAAACCAGCCGCGGCAAAGCCAATGTAGGTAGCCACTTGCAAGGGGAAGTATGAAAAACTGGTAATGGCGTCGCTGGCAAATTTGAGCATTTTCCGGAGCGGGTATTTGGTCTCTCCGGCAAAACGCTCAGAGCGCTGGTACTCCACGCCCACACTCTTGAACCCCACCCAAGAGGACATGCCCCGTAAAAAGCGATGCCGCTCGCGCATTTGCCCCATGACATCGACCACTTTCCTATCCAGCAAGCGGAAATCGCCCGTATCCAGGGGGATATCGACATCCGTAATGCGCTGGATGAGACGGTAAAAGGTCGCTGCGGTGAGGAGCTTGAACCAACTCTCTCCTTCTCGCTCGGCGCGCACGGCATAGACCACTTCATAGCCCTCCCGCCATTTGGCAATCATGTCTAAAATTACCTCTGGGGGGTCTTGAAGGTCAGCGTCGATGATGACAACCGCATCGCCCCGGCTGTAATCCATTCCGGCCGTGACGGCAATCTGGTGGCCGAAGTTGCGGGCGAAGATCACAGGGCGGACACGGGGGTCTTCCTCAGCCAGCTCTCGCATCAAATCCGTGGAGCCGTCCGTAGAACCATCGTCAACTAAAACCAGTTCCCACGTCTTACCCGTGCTTTCCATTACTTCTCTGACGCGGCGGAAAAGCTCGGGAAGATTCTCAGATTCGTTATAGATAGGGGCTACGATTGAGTATTTAGGCATAGGTTGGTATGTTGGTAAATTGGTACTAAGGTATATTGGGGAGGGAACAAATCATGCCACCTGTAAAAAGTAACTCTTTACTCGTCACTCTTTACTCTTCACTTCATAAACCCAGACGGTCTCTTCTTCAATCATTTGGGGAAAACGCCTCCCCTCATTTAACATGCTTTGCCATTCTTCTTGAGTATAGACAAGTACATCCGTCGGGACCGGAAGGTTTAACAGATCCCAATCAAGGCCCCGGCTCGAAAAAGGCTGGTCAGCGTGCGCCACAATTAGAATCACATCTAAATCACTGCCAACGCCCCAATCACCACGCGCATAGGAGCCAAAATAGCCCGCGCGTAAAATATGGTCATGGCTCTGAACTTGTTCAAATATCCAGTCACGAATAGCTTGATCGACAGATTGAAGATCAGGCCATTTGATGACGGATGAATTCAATGATCTCACCGGCATATTTTATAGCCTCACTACTTTGTAAGGGGCCGTAATGCTCGAACGGTGCTCCAATTGGATGACCATTAGCATAGCGCGTAGGGATATAAAAATTATCAAGAACACGCCCTTTTTCAATAAGTTCCTGGGGAACTTCTAGCGATGCAGGCAATTCGGCCAATAATCTAGCAATAACGTGGCCCCAAGCCTCTTGTTTTAGTGATAAGTGTAGGGCTTTTACTGCCTTCTCAGTGGCTTGTTGGGCAACAAAACACGCCCATTCATGGTGACCAGCATTTGCAGAAATACTGGCCAGTTCCAAATCTTTTTGAGCTTGCTTGAACCAATCTTGAGAACGATCAGACATGTTTTTTTTCCTTTTGGGGTACTCTCCTCGTGGCATAAGTCTTTCAGAGGTTTCTATAACGATTTTCAAATCGTTGAGTAGTGGTAGTCTGTCCATACATCAGGTGCAATGCACTCCACACCTCGCTTTGCGGCCCTACGGGCGGGTGCACACCGTGAAAACGGGAGTGCAGCGCACCTTGAGGGCAAATAATGACCCTCTATGAATTTATGCCGCCATCTACCAGCTTCCCAATCTACCAACTTCCCAATCTACCAGCTTCCCAATCTACCAGTATCCAGTCTACCAGCCTCCCAACACCCCAAGTTCCTTCACTGCATCCAAACTTGGCTCAATGACCGGGGCCTGACCGGCGGCCTGCATTGCAGCATCCACGTCTTTGAGGCCGGAGCCGGTGTTGAGGACAATGACAGGGTCTTGGGGGGTGACGAGGCCATCATCAAGGGCTTTTTTCAAGCCGGCGTAAGAGGCCGCGGCGGCCGGTTCAGCGAAAATTCCCACGCGGCCCAGGTCGGTGATGGCTTCGAGGATGGCGCTGTCTTCCACGGCTATATAAGCACCATCGGTCTGAGTGGCGGCACGGAGGGCGCGCAAGCCATCGCTGGGTAGATTGACGGAGATGCTGTCGGCCAGGGTGTCGGCAGCGACGGCGGTGATATCTTCGTCCCCCGCCGCGTAGGCGTTGGCAATCGCCGCTGAACCCGTGGATTGGCAGCCGAAGATGCGCGGCATATGTTTCAGTTGACCGATTTCATACAAATCCTTGAAACCTTTATGGATGCCGGAGATGATGTTGCCATCGCCCACGGAGATGAAGATACAAGCGGGACGCTCAAAATCATTCGCTTCGAGAACTGTTTCCCAAATCTCGAAGGCGGCCGTCTTCTTCCCTTCGGCCGTAAAGGGGTTATAGCCCGTGTTGCGGTTATACCAGCCGAATTCTTCCGTGGCCTGCAGGGAAAGCTGAAAGGCGGCGTCATAGTTATCATCAACCAGGATGACGGTGGCACCATAGACACGCAATTGGGCAATTTTAGCAGGCGGGGCAGACTTGGGGGCGAAGATGACGGATTTGTGCCCCACAGCGGCGGCCATCCCGGCCAGGGCAGCCCCAGCGTTGCCGGTGGAGGCGGTGACGATCACCTCCGCGCCAATCTCCCGGGCTCGGGCCACGAGGAGGGCACTGGCGCGGTCTTTGAACGAGGCGGAGGGGTTAGGACTCTCGTCTTTGACCCATAATTTTGTCAGGCCCAAACTTTCTTTCAGTTGGGGGGGGGAATAGGTGGGTGTCCAACCAGCGGCGCGGATGGGAGTCCCGGCCCCCACCATTCGGGAGACGGGCAACAGGGGCAGGTAGCGCCACAAGGACGGTTCCCCGTCCACGACCAGATTCTCCCGCGGCAGGTCTCGCAGGGCAGGGTAATCTAAGAGAACGTCCAAATTCCCGCCATCTTTCGGGCAGGTGTAGGTGACGTCCCCAGGTGGGTATTCAGTCCCACAAACTGAACACCGGTATCCAATAAATTTTTGCATGTGCAATATCCTTATTTTCCCCGCTCACCCCGGATGTACGGCAATCCGAAAGCGGTGGGAGCCGGGGGGAGGTTCAAACCTCCCCCCGGCTTTTGTTATTCATTTGTCATTTGACTATAGTTACTCACTTGGGCCTTCCATGCCTTCCAGTAGTTGAGGTAGGTACCAGATTTCTTTATCAGTGGCAACTTCGTCAGCTGGTACGTACTCAGTACCATCTTGCAGGTTGATTGGTCCCACCCAAACGTTGACCTCATCAGAAGCCATCTTGGAAATGAAGTCATCGAGATCAGCTTTCATTTCGTCGGTCAAACCCTCACCATCGATCCAACCAACGGCGGTCTTGGTATTGTCGGTCAGGTCATCCCAGTAAGGCGGATTCCAATCCCACGCCTGAGTCCAAGCGTCAGCAATGACGGCTTGGGATGTCTCAAGGTAGGCTGGGCCCCAATTGAAATAAGGCACACCCAAACAGATATCGGGGGCGTTTTCGCAAGCTCCTTCATAGTCATACGGAATGGCCCACACTTGCTCACCTCGCTGAGCTTGTTGACTGGCTACATCAATGGCTTCTGTGGTATCAATGCCACTCAGAATCACATCGGCGCCTGCGTCAAAAAAACTCGTTGCTACTTCGGTGGGGTCAAGTGTAACACCGGGGATATTGAACCAGAATCCAATCCAGGTGACAGTGAATTCTAACTCATTGGGGTCTATACCGCGGTAGTTTTCATAGCAGTAGCGAGCGCCCAGGTAAGCAGAGGCTGTTAGGCGGCGGGTCTCAAAGTTGATCAGCGGCCCAAGGTAACCAAGTTTACCGGTCTCAGTGGCGAGAGCGGCCGCGCATCCAGCCACAGCTTTCATGTCTTCCATTTTGCCCATGATGTTACCTTCATTGGACGGGGCTTCACCCGCATCTTGACCATCAGCCCAAGCGTCATCACCAGAGATGTTGATGAAGGCTACTTCAGGGTATTTCTCGGCCACGCCAACGGTATCCTCCTCGAATTCGTCAGAAGTTGTGAAAACCAGTGTGGCGCCCTGATCAACCATTTCGTCAACAACACCTTCAAGCGTCGCCTCAGGTTTATCGGCCGGGTTGAGGCTCTCAAAAACGATCATTTCTGCGCCTTCAATGTTTTCTTCTACATAGAGACCACCTTCATAGTGAGCCTGGCTCCATCCGTGATCGTTCTTGGGTCCAACCAAGATTATCCCGAAAGTCAATTCACCGGCAGTTATTTCTTCTGGTTTAGAAGGCCCACAAGCTGAGAGCAACAACAAGGGTATCAATAAAACAATTAGCCATTTATTACTATTCATGATCTTCTCCTTTTTAATGAGGTAAGAGGAATGGAGATGGTTTATTGTAAAATGAACCATCTCGAGAATTGTTAGGGATTCTTGATTTATGATTTAAGCTAAATATCACCTCCTGTTTATTTTTTTCCAAAGGTTGTTCCAAGAGCGCCCGGTGGGGCAACACCCAATAGACGATATAACGGACGCTGTATTGACCGGGGCATTAGCGAGATCAGCCGTTCGGTTGCCTCACTTCCCACAATAAGCAATACAAAGATCATTAAGAACCAGGGGATTGAGTTGAAGGCAACCACGGACACCTCGGGGAATTGGTGTTGTAAAAATGTTGCCAGTGCCTTTGTGGCCCCAAATAAAAGCGAACCCAAAGCCCCTCGGATTGGGGACCAACCGCCAAAGATCACAATTGCCAGAGCTATCCAACCCATCCCGCGCGTATGGCCCTCTGCCCATCCAATCTTGATATCCAGTGAATAAGCAGCGCCAG
>JAANWX010000119.1 GCA_018263575.1 Chloroflexota bacterium
CGAGGTCACAGAAGAGAAGGCCCCCGAAATTATGCGCCCCATAATCAGCCGCTTGCGGAAAAAGTTGGCCGTCTTCCCTGGCATGAAGGAGTGGTTGAGTAACGTCAGGGGAACGGGGTATATGTTTGAGGCGGAGGGGTAGGAGTGAGCCGCCAAGCGACAGCACTGAGGATAAATCCCCAAGGAGCAAACCAGGTGACGGTGCGCAAAAAGGGAAAGTCGGCCTTATGAATCCCCCACAGGATAAAGGCCCACCCGGTGAGACGTTTGCTAACCCCGGAAGTCATCTGAGTGGAGATGGCCATCATCCCCCAGGGTGAAAACTCACGCTCCAAAACTCGTAAGCGCCCCACAACAAAATGACACCGCTGACAAGCGTACTGGTGTGATTGGCTATGGTTAACCAGGGTTGATTCCCCAGCCAAAAACCAAGGAGGATAAACACATAGCGCAGAGAATAAATCATAGTCTCCTCCGTCTCCTGTCTCCCGTCCCCCGTCCCCCGTCCCCTTTATTTATGATATACTATCTACCTCAATAGCGGCACATTGGGTAGCGAGCCAATCGTGTTGGCGGCCAAGACATTCACCAGCCGCCAATCGCCCAATATGATTGGGCTGCTACCCACGACTTTGATATTGTCAAAGTGCCAACCAGTACCTTTTAGCCAGGAGATTAAAGATACATGCCATCCCTCAAAATCACTTATTGCGCAGCTTGAAAGTACACGCCCCGCGCTGTCAGTTTGACAGGCGAATTATTGAACAAATTCGAAGATCAAATCGAGGCCCTTACCCTCATTCCCGCTGGCGGGGGATGTTTCGAAGTAAGTGTAGACGGTGAATTGATCTACTCTAAACTAGAAACGGGACGCCATGCTAACCCCGGTGAGGTGGCCAAGCGATTTGCGGAGCATCTATAAGGAGAATACTAAAGTGACGACAAAAAAAGGACGCGTTTTTTCGGGCGCTCGCCCGACCGGACGCCAACATTTGGGAAATTATCTGGGCGCTATTCAAAATTATGTCGCTCTCCAGGAAGAGTTTGAAAGCATTTACTGCATTGTTGATATTCATGCCCTGACAACGGTCGAAACCACCCAGGACCTGAAAACCAACACGCGGGAAATGACCCTCGATTGGCTTGCGGCGGGGATGGATCCGGAAAAAAGCATCATCTTCGTCCAATCCCATGTGCCTGAAGTCATGGAATTGCACACCATACTCTCCATGGTAACCCCGCTGGGCAAGCTCACCGCCCTCCCCACCTTCAAGGAGAAAGTGCGCAAGAATCCCAACAACGTCAACTATGGCTTGGTGGGCTATCCTGTGCTGATGACGGCTGACATTGTCCTTTACAAGGCCACCACCGTTCCGGTAGGGGTAGACCAATTTCCCCACGTGGAATTTGCCCGTGAGGTCGTGCGCTCCTTCAATTACCGTTATGACACGGATGTCTTGCTAGAGCCTAAGTCCAAGGCCACCCAAGTGCCCAAAGTGATTGGCATTGATGGGGAAAACAAAATGAGCAAGAGCCTCGACAACCACATTGAATTAACGGCCACGCCCGAGGAGACCGAAAAGCGGGTCATGCAGATGGTGACCGATCCCCAGCGGAAACGTCTCTCCGATCCCGGCGATCCCGATGTGTGCAACGTGTTCACGCTGCATAAAATCTTCACCCCCCAGGAAGAAGTGGCCCAGATCAACATCGACTGTCGCCAAGCCGAGATTGGCTGCGTGGCATGCAAGCGCCGTTTTGCCAAGAGCCTCAACCGGGAGCTGGCCCCTTTCCGCGCCCGCCGGGCCGAGTTTGACGCCAAAGAGGGCTATATCCGGGAGGTTCTCGTGGATGGGGCCAAACGCGCCCAAACCATCGCTGCCCAGACTATGGGCGAGGTCCGCGCCGCGATTGGATTTTATGAGGTGTAATGATCCGTTTGCTTTGTCTTCCCTAGTATGATATAATCTTACTGGTAAGAAAATACAAACCAGGAGGTTTTACTCATGCCAAAAATTGCTACTACAAAAATGTCTTCAAGAGGACAAGTTGTCATTCCTGAAAAAATACGTAGGGAACTGAACTTAAAAAAGGGGGCTCAATTTGTTGTTATGGGCGATAAAAATGTGGTCATACTCAAAAATATATCCCCTCCCTCCATGCAGGAATTTGATTCCTTAATAGCCAAAGCGCGTGAAGCTGGCCGTCAAGCAGGCTTGGAAGAAATTGATATTCAGGAATCCATTAACAAAGTCAGAGAGAAAAAGTGAAAATCGTTCTTGATACGAACGTCTTCATTTCTGGGATATTTTTCAGTGGGCCACCATCAAAAATATTAGAGGCTTGGCGAGAATTGTGAGTGGAGATAAACATTTACTTAACGTCACCGGGTACCAAGGTATCTCAGTCTTGAAACCAAGAGAGTTCGTAGACGAGTATTTAAGTTAGCTTACCGTATCTTCTCAAAAACTAGAGGCAAGACCTCCGAGGTTTGCAGTACACTAGCCTACGGGCTGTACACCGTAAAAACCTCGGAGGTTTCAGCCCCCGAAATATTGAGATGATACTTCTTACCTCGCAAATAACCGAATCTATCATAAATCACTAGTTATGAAAGCAATTCTACAGCGTGTAAAAAAAGGCAGCGTCACCGTAGAGGACCGCGTCGTGGGCAAAGTTGGTCACGGCCTGGTCATTTTGTTGGGCATCGGTCCCGAAGACGGCGAAGAGCAGGCCAAAGAGCTGGCCTATAAAATCGCCAATCTGCGCATCTTCGCCGACAGAGACGGGAAAATGAACCTCTCCCTTCTTGATGTGGGCGGAGAGGGCCTGGTTGTGCCCCAGTTCACCCTGTATGCCAACACGGACAAGGGCCACCGCCCCTCCTTTGTGGGCGCCGCGCCCCCCGACCTGGCCCGCTCCCTGGTGGATCAATTCACCACCGTCCTGGCGCGCTTGGGAGTCCCCACCCAAAGCGGCCAATTCGGGGCGCACATGCTGGTGGAAATCCACAACGACGGTCCCGTCACCATTTCCCTGGAGGTTGAGTAGGCTGGTAGATTGGTAAACTGGGAAATTGGGAAACCGGTAAACTGGGAAACCGGGAAACTGGTAAACTGGGAAACTGGTAAACTGGGAAACTGGGGAATTGGGAAATTGGTGAACTGGGAAACTGGGGAATTGGGAAATTGGTGAACTGGGAAACTGGTAAATTGGGAAATTGGCGAATCCCACCACACTACCAAGTTACCAACCCCCAATCTACCAATATCACCAACCCCCAATCTACCAATATCACCAACCCAATGACCGCCATCTATTCTCACCCTTCCTCGAATATTCGCCCCTTTGACGTTCGGCGCGATTTGCTCCCCGTGGCCGATCTGGTGGAAACCTGTTTTGGTGACCGTTTGAGCAGGGAGGGGAAAGCCTTGGTGCGCAAGATGCGTTCTTCAGCCACCAATAAACGCTTCAAGCGCTGGGCCATGCGCGCCGCGGGGCGGGTTTCTATGCCTCTTTCCGGCTTCGTTTGGGAAGAAGAGGGAGCCCTGGCCGGCACGTTGAGCTTCATTCCTTTTCGGTCCTTTCGTCATCATCATTATCTGATCGCCAACGTGGCCGTGCATCCCGACCATCAACGCCAGGGGATTGGACGTTCCCTTATCCGTAGCGCCTTGCAAGATTTGGGTACGAAAAGGCTGGATGGTATTTGGCTCCAAGTTGAAGACAGCAACCAAACAGCCCTCAACCTCTATACCGAGGCTGGCTTTCGAGAAGTTACCCGGCGCACCGTTTGGGAACTCGACCCCCAACCCCCGAAAAAAAATCCCCCTTCAGGCCATCAACACCAGATGCGGATCAAAACCCGTCCCCTCAGCCATTGGCAGCAGCAAAAAACATGGCTCGAAAAGACCTATCCCAAAGCCATTCACTGGTATTTCCCTTTGAGTCTTTGGGCTTTGCGCGCGGGCATGTGGGAGTCATTGGTGCAATTTATCCTAGAAGGCCCTCGGTTAAGACAATGGTCGGCACTTTATCCCACAGGAGAAATAGCGGGCGTGCTGACGTGGCAGTCTTCTTCTCGGCACACGGACAGGCTGTGGTTGGCCGCCCCCCCAGGCCAGGAAGCTTCGGCGTTGGAGGCTTTTTTTCCGAATGTGCTCTATAGAAACCAATTCAGGCGTACCCTGCGTTTGGATTACCCTGCCGGGCAGGCTGTCTCCCCCCTCCAAGGAGCTGGCTTCACCCTGGCCCGCACATTGACCTGGATGCGGTGGGAAATGTAAGAAGAAGTCCCCGGCACCTTATTAAGGTGCCGGGGACTTTCTTTTGCTAAGGGTAATACCCCGCCGTTTGCCCCGATGGCTCCGAGATCGGGCGCGCTCAAGCCGTGCAGGCTGCGGCGGCCGGGCTGGAACCCACGGTGGATGTGAACCCCATTCTCATCAAACCCGAGGCCGATTCCCGCGCCCAGGTGGTGGTCATGGGCCAACCCTGGCAGACCCTGAACGCCCGCGACTATTACCCGAAAAAAGAGGAGCTTTGGGGCTATGTCATCGCCTCTCTCGACCGTTTGCGGGAGGCCTATGAGTTGGTCATTATTGAAGGGGCTGGCAGCCCGGCCTGGTTGAAGAGCCTGGCATGGTTCTCCCACTGCATGCTTTGGGACATCCGTTGGAGGAGAAGTTGATAAATGCGGTATAATTTGGTCTTATTGGTCTTAGTTGTCTTAGCGGTCTAGTTTGTCTGACTTGCCTTGACGGTCTCACCCGCCTGACCACCTCGCCCCTTGAATTGTTTAGACCAGTTGACCAGTCGACCAGTTGACCAGTTGACCAGTTGACCAGTTGACCAGTTGACCAGTTGACCAGTTAGACCAGTTGACCAGTTAGACCAATTAGACCAGTTAGACCAGTGAGACCACTCCGACTACCAGACTAAAGACTACCAGACTAAAGACTACCAGACTAAAGACTACCTGACCAATGACTAACAACGACGCCCTCAAACGGCCCCTCCGCGACCTGCGCATCTCCGTCACTGATCGTTGCAATTTCCGCTGCCGGTATTGCATGCCTAGGGAAATCTTTGGCCCAGACCATCACTTTCTTTCTCGCCGGGAACTGCTCACTTTCGAGGAAATCACGAGACTGGCAAAAATCTTCCACACGTTGGGGGTGCGAAAAATCCGCCTCACGGGAGGCGAGCCGCTTTTGCGTAAAGACCTCGAAGTCCTCGTGCGAATGCTGGCCACTGCCATGCCAAAGGTTGACCTGGCCCTGACCACTAATGGCTCCTTGTTGGCAAAAAAAGCCCGCGCTCTCAAGGATGCCGGCCTGGACCGGGTGACGATCAGCCTCGACGCTTTGGATGACAATATCTTCCGGGCCATGACCGACACCGACATTTCGGTGGAAGACGTTCTCACCAGCATTTGCGCCGCCGAGGAGGTGGGACTTACGCCCATAAAAATCAACATGGTCGTCAAGCGCGGCGTCAATGAAGGGGAGATTCTACCTATGGCCCGTTATTTTCGGGGGACGGGGCACATCTTGCGCTTCATCGAGTTCATGGACGTCGGCTCCACCAACCAGTGGGAGAACGAAGACGTCGTCCCCGCCAGGGAAATCATCGAAACCATACACCGCGAATTCCCCCTCGAACCGCTAGAGGCAAATTATCATGGGGAGGTGGCCAACCGCTGGCAGTACCGGGACGGGGCGGGGGAGATTGGCCTCATCACCTCGGTGACGCAGCCCTTTTGCGGAGACTGCACCCGCATCCGCCTCTCCGCCGTGGGGGAGCTTTTCACCTGTCTCTTCGCCAGCAGCGGACAAGATGTGCGGGAACTGCTCCGGGGCGGGGCAACGGACGCGGAATTGACCGCCTTTATCCGAGCCCTGTGGAGTCACCGGGCGGACCGCTACTCTGAACTCCGCCAAGAAAAGCACCAGTATCGCCAAGAAAAAGTAGAAATGTCATATATTGGAGGATAAACTATTTCGCCTTCACGGCCAGCGAGGTGGGGAGCTGGAAGGTCGAGAAATGAAAAATATGCTTTCTAACTGAGACCCCACTACAAGAACTCAAGAAGATTCTTCTCCAGTCATAACACACAATATCCGTAACTGTTCAAAATAAAGACTTCGGGATGGGAGACTGCCGCGTCACCTTGCCACCCCTTAGCCTATAGCCTGTCGGTATCGAAGACCCATCCGCAACAAAGCCTGGTCAAATTCGTATTCACGGCCCGCCAAGGAAGAAAATTCAACCATACGATCCCGATCCCGATTCACAATCAACCGCCCAGAGACAGCCTCGAAACGAAGTATCGAAGATGCACCGTTAAGCAAGACGAGATCGATATTTTCTACTTGGGTCACTTGTTGTAAATTAGCACGTAAATCTGCCAAGTCATCTAGCGACGGCAAAGCAGAAAACAGCACACCAACATCTAGATCCCCCCCATCCCTTATCAGTCCATCTTGGGCTGAACCAAAAACCCAGGCAGCAATCACATTGGGACAATCCCGCAAAGCGCTTGCCAGGCTATTCCAGTCGATCTTGGTTGCCATAGTCTAATATCTCATCCCGAAAACGCTCAAAATCAGCCAAACGCTTGTTGACCATACCCACGAGAATCCCTGTATCTACTTTCTCATAACGGTGAACAATGAAATTACGGAATTGCTCCATCTTGCGATAAGAATCATGTCCAGATAAAGCACCCAACTGAACACACCGCTCAATAGCATCAGCGCTCGTGCTAGCAGGGGTCTGATTTTCAAGAACAAGTATGCGCTGACAAACATCAATCACAATTTCAACCAAAACCTGTAAATTACGTTCGATGGCGCGTTGGATAAGCCAATCGTTCTCTAATTGTGCTACCGAAACAGTTCCCAAAGAACGTAATTCGTCCAAAGTTTGATCCATACTCTGTAATTTATTGACAATAACACCATTTAACATAAATCAAATTAACCCTTCCTCTCTTTTTTCGAGGTGGAGAAACTCGCGCATGGAATCCTCTTTAGAGGAGTGACATGGTGGGTTTGGAGCTAGCTCCCCTTAACGAGATGTCATACCGCAAGGGTATACCCGTTGGTATTGTGAGTAGCTGTCTTTTGTAATTTTACCACAGCAATTTGCGCTATTGGGGAGGAATAGGGCGTAGATTGGCATGATTTACATGATTAAGACGGACGGGCGACAGAAAGCGAGGGACAGGGTGGCTCAACATAAAACCTTAGAACGTGGCTGGTTCTGATGTTATTTGTGGTTGTCACCCAAAAGTGCATTTTTCAGGCGTTTTGAAATTTTAGCCAGCATTCCAACCTACGCATCCAACAGCCTTTCAACCGAGTCAATCATCATACACTCAACATCGGGGAAGACGCCTTTTGGGTCGACGAGAATGGGGCGAATACCCACGCCTTGTGCTCCCAAGATATCTGCATAGTAGTTATCCCCCACGTAAATTGTCTCTTTTGCGGAACTCCCTGCCAAACCTAAAGCGTGATGAAAGATCTGTTTATCTGGCTTCCAACTACCAACTTCTCCGGCCGTGATAGCAAAATCGAAAAATTCTGCCAGCCCTAGTTCTTCTATCTCCTCTTGGAAGGGATCCGAGCGATTGGAGACCAGCCCAAGCGTGAATCCTTCCTTTGTGAGTGTGTCGAGGGTTGGCGGCACTTCCCCGGGGACCCTACCCTGGGGCTGGTATCTCGCGTCCATGAGCGGGGTGATCTGTGGGAGCAGTTCATCCGCTTCCGCTTCTGGGACACCCGCCATGAGCAACTTCTTGCGCAGGTAATTCGCCCAAAAGGCTTCTGTTAATTCCCCCGATTTTCCAAAGATTCTTATATCTCCGGCCAGTTCGGGTGATGTGCCCCAATAATAATGAATCCAACGGCGTAGTTGACGCCACGTTTCGATGGTCTGGGTATGTTCAAAGCCTTTTTCTGCTAATATTTGCAAAAACACATCCAGCGATGAGGGGGTATGAAAAAGAAGGGTTCCATCTAAATCAAAAAGAATGGTGGTGGTTGAGTTGTCGAGAAGCAAAGGTTAATCCTCCAGTGGGTAGTATTTTACTTTGAGAGTATCATCTCAATATTCTGGGGAACGATTCTGTAGCCGGGGTTTCCACGCCGAAGGCGCACAATGTGACCCGGAAAAAGCCATTGATGTAGGGGGTAATTATTACGCCGACATCCTGGGCACGCAGCGGGCTGGGGGCCACCCCATTCTGGTTGATCCCAAGGGCGTCTTCCCCAACGCAGCCTGCCAATTGATCGATTCGGTTGGGGCACTGGTAGACTGGTGAAAATGGTATATTGGTGGATCTCACCGATATACCAATATACACGTATCCCAATTTCCCAATAAACCAATATACCAGTCCCCCAGTTTCCCAATCTACCAACCTACTTCTCCAAAAACACCGTCTGGGTAGGATAAGCGAATTCAATGCCTTCTTCCCCAAAGCGCTCATAGAGGGCCAGGTTGATCTCTTGGCGAATGTCCATGTAGACATCGTAGCTCGGATCCTGCACAAAGTAAACAACTTCATAGTTGAGGGAAAAATCCCCCATCTCGTTCAGGTGGGCGCGGGAAAAGCGGATTTGTTCCAACCCGTTGATAATCTCTTCCATGATAGCTGGAATTCGAGTCAGCTTCTCAGCAGGCGTGCCATAAGAAACCCCCACGGAAAACGAGACCCGGCGTTCCTGGAGCAAGCGGTAGTTGCGAATACGGCTGCTCAACAGATCCGCGTTGGAAAACACGATCTCCTCGCCCGATAGACTGCGGATGCGGGTGCTTTTCAGGCCAATATCTTCCACGGTTCCCGCGTACTCATCGACGGCAATAAAATCATTGATCACAAAAGGTTTATCCAAGGCTATCGAGAGCGAGGCGAATAAATCACCCAAAACATTCTGAACAGCCAAGGCCACGGCTATACCCCCAATCCCCAAGCTGGTGACGAGGGAGTTCACCTTCACGCCTACATTATCCAAAATGAGGAGGGTGATAATACTCCAAAGGGCGATTTTAAAGACTAAGCCTAGGGCATCAATGGTTGTCGCGTCCTCAGCCGCCTCCTGATCTATTTTTTGCGAAATTTGGCGGTTTACAAAATAAACGATCAACCCTGTCCCCCAAAAGCCCACTTGTAGGAAGAAAACACCTCGGATCAATTTATCAACCCAGTCTTGCGTTGATTCCGGCAAGGCAAGGAAAAGTGATCCAATGTAAATCCCGATCGCCACCAAGAAGAAAAAGCGCGTCTGGTGAAGAACAGGGAGGAGATAATCGTCAATAGTGGTCTTTGTCTTATTAATAAAAGAGTCTATGCGTTTCTTCAGGAAATGTTTAAGTATTTGGAATACCAACACTGTGAGAATGAGAGCCGCAAGGGCTATCAGCCAGTCTTCGAGCGAGTTTCCGTAAAATGTAGTTTCTAAAAGATCCATCATTTTCCTTTCCTATCTTTTCTATGAGAGGCAAGCTTAGGGCCGATTGCCCAATAAGCCTTCCAAATTATTCACCCCAACTGAAACTTGGGGGAGCTGTCCGAGGGCTAATGAGGAAGATATGTTGCCAATTTCCTCAGAGTGATCCTTAAGGCGCGGGCCGCTGAATTGGTTGAAGTTCGCCTGGGCATTAACACCCAGTTGGCCAACATTCAAATATTCCGAGAAGGTGACTTTCCCATCCGCCAGCGCGGCGCGGGCGGCGTCAACATATTCGAAGGCGCTCAGAAGCGCTTCCCTGCGGGACCCAGCCACTTCGGTGGGCACCATATCTGCTAACATCGCCACGCGACTTTCGGCTTCCGACTGACGCGCCTCCACCCAGGCATTTTTTGCCTCACCCAGAGCTGTAGTGTCTACCTGGGAGACCGCCTCCTCGAACTGAGCGATGACATCCTCGGCAACCACCAAGCCTTCATTTAGGGCTTCTTCAGCGATAATCAGCAATTCCACCATCTCCGTTGCGAAAGCGGCCAACTCCTCCAAATCATCTTCCATCTCCGTGAGTAAATAGAGAGTCTCGGTGGCCAATTCGCCGTAGACATCATCATAAAGATAAATCAACTCCTCAGCTAAAGCGATGGCATACGCCAGATCGGAGACGAGGGCTTCTATTTCATCGGCTTCTTCCTGGGCTATTGTGCCATCCGTGGCCGCGTCGTCCGTCGTCGTGCTGACTTGCTCAGATGCGTTTTCTGCGTCACTCACGGCTTAGTCAATCTCTGCCGCCATTTCTTCTTCGCTCATCTCTTCAGAACTATCCACATCAACGGCGGACATTGCGCTAAGCGTAGCCTCGACCGCCGCGTCCACGGCCTCATCCACGGCTGTCTGGAACTCCTCCTCTGCAACGGCTGTTTGCGTGAGCGCCGCGTCGATTGTCGCCTGCGTCTCGGGGGTTGGGGTCTCGGTAGCGGTCACCTCGGCTGGGGTTGGTTCCGCAAGATCATCGCAGCCTGTTAGCGTGGTAATGACCATTAGCATAACAAGTACGGAAATAAGAGGAAAAGTATGATTGTCTTTCATATGAATCTCCAGGTGACGATAAACAAGAACGTAAATACACTGCTCACAAACAATTGACGAAATCCAATTTTGGTCGGCTTCCAACCTGTCGCCGGGTGAGAAATCCCCCACAAAGTTTCAAGCCATTGGAGGAGGTAGGGGACAAACAACCAAGGGGGTAGGAACCCGCCCCAGGAAAAAGAAACCACGGCTGCTAAGTTGAACGTGGTATATAAAAGCGCCCGCCTCCCCATCCGAAAACGAGTGGGCATAGCAGGTGTTTTTTCCAAGGGCCGCTGCTCCAGGCGCAGGTAGGCGTAGACAATGGAAGCCGCGGATTGGAACCACGTTAAGGCCCACAACCACCAACCCCTGGGGTCAGGGCCTTCCATCCCTACCCAATAAGCGGCGGGAGCGGCCAAGGCCAAGACACCGCTGGCGACAATCTCCACGCCCATTTTGCCGCGCTCAGCCCGTTTCCGCACCAGGTAAAGGTGCCAACCAAAAACGGGAATGGCGGGAATCGCCAAATATAACACAAATCCATAGCCGCGCAGCACCAGGCCCAAAATCATGATCCCGCCTAATAAGCCATACACGATAGTCCAAAAACGTGCGGCGGGAAGATCGCGTTGAGAGCGCCGCCCGCTGTACATCTTAACCCACAGTGTGATTGGCTGTCGGATGAGAAAACCAGCCAGCGCGGCTAGGATGAGGTAGAGCGAAACAATACTCCATTCCCCGCCTGCGAAAAGACCAATGAGTAATGGGCTAAATAGAAAAACCCAAGAACCGTGTTCGTTCGTGATGGCGACGCGTCCCTTGAAGTATTTTTTCATTTCATTAGTACCCTGATGATAAATGAAGAAAAAAAGATATGATAAATACAATTTCAAATTATAACTTAGTACCTGCATTTCGGCAAAGGATATGACCAAGTAATTGTTTTTTCCGTGCTAAGCCATCAAAGACAGGCTATAATAGAGGAAGCAACCCTTTGCGAGCATCCCAAAAGGTGAAAACCCAATGCGTTACGCAATCCAAACCCACCAACTAACTAAGCAATATCCCCAAACCCAAACCTGGAAGAATCTCTTCAAAAGGAGAGCGCTTGAAAACCCTGCCGTGAATCAGGTCTCACTGGCCATCCCGGAAGGAGAAATTTTTGGGCTAGTAGGCCCTAATGGAGCCGGGAAAACTACCCTGGTGAAAATGTTGAGCACCTTGGTCACCCCCACCTCAGGCTCAGCCGTGGTCAATGGGTATCTCCTCTCCCAGGAACGGAGCATAAAGGCTTCTCTCGGTTTGGTAACCAGCGATGAACGCAGTTTTTATTGGCGGTTATCAGGCCGTGAGAACTTGAGATTTTTCGCCGCTCTGCATGGCATGCCCAGGGCAAATATCTCCCAGCGCGTGGATGAAACCCTCACCCTGGTAGAGCTCACCGAGAAAGCGCGTCGACCTTTTAGAACCTACTCCACTGGGATGCGCCAGCGCCTCTCCATTGCCCGCTCTTTGCTGCACCGCCCCCAGCTCCTCTTCCTCGATGAACCCACCAAGGGCCTGGACCCCTCCGTGACCCGCCGCCTCCACGAACTCATCCGCAACACGCTCACCCAGCAGGAAGGCATCACGGTTTTCCTGACCACACACCGTCTGGATGAGGCCGAAACTCTTTGCGACCGGGTAGCAATCATGAATAAGGGGCAAATTGCCGCCTGTGGAACCTTGGAACAATTACAGGCGGAATTTGGGGAAGATTCGCTGCGGGGGATTTTCTCTGCAGTGATGGAATCTCCCGCTCCCGCCCCCGGCCCGGGACCCACCATCCCGCCCCCACCGGAACAGCTTCCCGCTCCCGAAGCGGCCACCCCCTCCCGGCAACCCCTGCCCCCCGCTGAGCGTCCCGCACCCGGCACCCCCTCCCCACTCGCCAAGGCGATGGCCTTCCTCCGCCGCGACTTCAAATCTCAGCTAACGTACCGCTTATCTTTCTTCTTTCAATTTTTCAGGGTCTTCTTCTCCATAGCCGTGTTTTATTTTATCTCCCAGATGTTGGGGCCAGCGGCTATCCCCCAACTACAAGCCTACGGGGGAGATTATTTTGCCTTTGTGCTCATTGGAATTGCCTTGGCAGAGTATTTTGGCGTGGGGCTATCGGCCTTTTCGAGGAGCTTGCGAAAAGCGCAAACCACGGGCACGCTGGAGGCTATGTTGAGCACGCCTACCCGACTTTCTACGGTGGTGATAAGTTCATCGCTGTGGAGCTATTTCCTGACCACCTTCCGGGTGCTGGTTTATCTCGGCGTGGGAGGCCTCTTTTTGGGCGTAGACCTCTCAGGAAGTAATCTTGTCGCTGCCGTGTTGATTTTGCTACTGACAATTATCTCCTTTAGCAGTTTGGGCATTCTATCAGCCAGTTTTATAATCGTCCTCAAGCAAGGAGACCCCATTACTTGGGTAGTAGGCGCTATTTCGAGCCTTCTGGGGGGAATTTATTACCCGGTCGAGATTCTGCCGCGTTGGCTTCAGACGTTTTCCGCCCTTTTACCTGTCACCTATTCCTTGCGGGGGATGCGCCTGGCCCTCTTGGAGGATGCTGGCTTGGGGGCTCTTAAGCTGGATTTGTTGGCCCTCCTGGGATTTTGTGTTGCCCTTCTCCCCTTGAGCTTGGCCGCTTTCCGCTATGCGGTAGGGAAGGCTAAGATGGATGGGAGTCTGACGCATTATTAAAGGAGAAACCAGGTTTTTCTTCTCCATTGAGATGTTCCGCATGTTTTGCTTTGTTATTGTAAGAAGTTCCAGGGGTTGACAGGCTGG
Organism: Chloroflexota bacterium; assembly: GCA_018263575.1. Lineage (GTDB taxonomy): Bacteria > Chloroflexota > Anaerolineae > Anaerolineales > UBA11858 > B10-G9. Next base: position 13,365 of record JAANWX010000119.1, read on the forward strand.
CCCAGATAACTCAGTTCGAAGTGAAGGTGGGCGCCGGAGGATTTGCCCGTGCTGCCCATTGAGCCAATGGGTGTGCCCTGATATACGCTTTGACCACATCCTACACTGATTGCGCTCAAGTGCGCATAAAGCGATTGCCAGCCGTTGCCATGGTCAATAACCACCAAGTAACCATAACCATAATTGCTCCATCCCGCATAAACCACAACGCCATTGTCGGCCGCCCAAATAGAGTACCCGGTGCGCCCTGCGATATCAATCGCCGGATGGTTGGCTCCCGGGTTGTAGTCAAAGCCAGAGAGCCAGCGCTCTGAGGTAGGCCAGATGAACGTGCCAACTCCCACAGAGCCTTCCAGGATTGTTCCACAATGGCCGGGGCCGTAGGTGCGGGCGATGGCCGGGTTGTCGCGCGGGATGCGGGGAGGCCCATAATCTATCAACTCTCGTGCGCCGCCAGGGACAATGAGCATGGTCCCGGGTTCAATCTCTGGGTTTTCTACATCAAAGTTATAAACATCAAAGTCGTTGCCTGGCCACTCAATGATTGCCAGGGGGGCAACGCCATAAAAATCGGCTACCTTTTGAAGGTTTTCCCCTTCCCGCCACTTGTGGTAGGTGCCATTGACGGGTAATATGTTCAATTCCTGGTCTGGTACGAGAGCATGGGGATTGTCGCCCAACGCTGAGGAGTTTCCCCAGAGGATGGTTTCTGGCTTGAGCCCAAAGGTATCTGCAATGCCAAATACAGAGTCCCCTTTTTCAACTGTGTAGGTGAGCACATCGACGCGAGGGCGCGTGGGAATGGAGGTATGCATCACCAAGGCCCTCCGCATCCTTGACGCCGAAAAAGTATCAACCGCTTCGAAAGCGGGCACTTTTATCTCTGGTTGGGTGGTTGGGGTAGGCTCCGGTGTGAGCGTGGCGGCTTCTTCCGCTAAGACCGCTTGCCGGGAAACCTCGCTTTTGGGGTCCTTGAGCACGAATTTCCGCATGGTGAATATCACCAAACCTACCAGGACAATTGTCCCTACATAGGTGCCTATCCGTAGAAATTGCTCCGAAAAACCAGTCTGAACCAGGTTTTGCCAGAAATTTTCTGCGCTGTTTTCTTCTTTTGCTTGCGTAAGAAGATTTTTATTCTCTTGTGTCTTTTCATTTTCCATAAATTTTTACTCCACGGCAAGAAGGATAACATCCTCTTTTCTCTTGGTCAAGCAAGTTCTGGTGATTTTGAGAGGACTCTTACGATCATCTGACATGTATGTAAGGGAGTGGGTGCGTGTGCGAGTTGCGAATGTGCGAGTTGCGAATGTGCGAGTTGGGAGTGGTGAGTCAATGTCATTTAGTTTGCGGAAATTCTTCACGTTAGCGCCGATAGCGATGGTCTTCGCGAAGCATAGCCTTGGGCTGC
>JAANWX010000012.1 GCA_018263575.1 Chloroflexota bacterium
TTTGGATAAATTTATATAGTTCATAAATAATTTCCCTCTTCCAAATATCTCAAGATGCGTTGCGTAAATTTTCGGGCATTTCCTATAAGTTCCTGCACTTGGATCTGATCCGCCATAAGAACCATGTCATAATCCGCTTTTTGCCTAAGATCAAAAGCCTTCCCAAATGTATCACTAAACTCTATTTCAATGAGACCAGGTTTTACAAAATACTGCCGAAAAGCCGCTAAAACTGCACTATGTTTGGAACGGACAATATCTTGCGACAACAAAAGAGCGGATTCATGTATGCCTTTATTTTAGCATGAAATCCGCCATAGCTTAGCAGGTTTTTAGAAATGCAAGGCGGAAATCTGTCGAGAGTTTTTCAAGATCGGGAAGAATCGGTGTAGCTCTTTCCTCTACAACACCTCCACGCCCGGTTCACGCTTTAGGAACTTGCCCATCCCCGCTTGCCCGTGCCACTCCTCGCCATCGACGATCAAATTACGACGTATGAAAACTTTTTCGGGATAGCCCTTCAACTTCCAGACCTCAAAGAGATTATAATCTGTGCGGTGGCGGGCGTGTTGTACGCCATAGGTCAGCTCACGGTCAGGATCCCAAATGACAGAATCTCCATCCGGGTAGCAGCCCAATCAAATTGGCTGGTGCTTGACTGCATCCCTTCACTTATCACAAACGCCAATACGATTGGCTTGCTACCCTTAAAATCACATCAATATCTGCTACTATACGCTTTTATTTTAACATAAAATCGCTCGATTAATGGCATCATTGACCGCGTTTAGATCAGCAGGAATTTCCACTGGCGGATTGGCGTATTTCGCTTTCACTCCGTCCAAATCACCTTTGTGATAATCCACTTTGAAATCAGTAAACTTAAGGCCATGCGCCGTAGAAATGACCACTACGCGATCATCTGCTTTGATTTCTCCGCGCGCCACCATTTTGAACATGACCGCCAGGGCCACACCTGTCTGCGGACAGGTATAAAGGCCGGTTTTATCGGCACGTGCGGAGGCATTGGCAAGCTCATCCTCACTGGCTTGGTCGACAATACCATCAAACGCCTTCAAAACTTTGACCGCGCGTTCGTAACTTACCGGCGCGCCAATCTGAATGGCTGAGGCGGCTGTCGCCCGGGCCTCCACGGCGGTGTATTCCTTGAATCCGGTCTGATAGCTCAAGTAAAGTGGATTGGCGTTGGCGGCCTGGGCGCAGGCAATCCGTGGCAAGCGGTCAATCAGCCCCAAGGCGCGCATCATGGACAAACCCCGCCCCAAGGCACTAACATTGCCCAAATTCCCGGCGGGGATGATGATCCAATCGGGGACTTGCCAATTAAATTGTTGGACGATTTCAATCCCAATCGTCTTCTGCCCTTCAATGCGCAGGGAGTTCATGGAATTGGCCAAATAGATGGTGGGGTCTTCGGTTAACTGCTCAACGATGGCCATACAACCATCAAAATCGGTGTCAAGGGCCAGCACCAGGGCGTGATTGGCAATCGGTTGAACAAGTTGGGCCGTAGAGACCTTGCCATGCGGTAACAAGATCACGGCTGGGATATCGGCCGCAGCAGCGTAGGCGGCCAGAGCGGCGGAGGTGTCACCAGTGGAGGCGCAGGCCACGGCCCGGATTGGTTTGCCATCCGCCAGCATCTGGTTGACCACCGAGACGAGCACGGTCATCCCCAAATCTTTGAACGACCCCGTATGGCTATTCCCACACTGTTTGACCCACAAGTCGGGAACGCCAATCTCTTCGCCAAGCTGACGGGCCCAAAAAGTGTTGGTGTGTCCCTCGTACATGGAGACAATATTCTCATTTTCCACCTGGGGTAAAACCCATTCCTTCTTTCCCCAAATTCCACTGCCATAAGGCCATTGATTCGTGCGTACACGCTGGTCAAAAAGGGCCTTCCACTCCCCGGCGCTCCGGTCTTGCAAGGCGCCCAAGTCATGCTCCACATCCAGCAATCCGCCACAGTTCTCGCAGTGATAGACTACTTCATCTATCGCATAACGAGTACCACAACCTCGTGTGCATTCAAACCAACTTGTATAAGTCATAGTATATTTCCTTCATTTTTTCTTCAAGGATCGATCTGGAGCCAGGTTCCAGCGGGGTTTCGTAAGCGGTGTCCGGCGGAACACGGTTCCGCTCTGATCAAGATTCTGTTATTACTTTACCATGACCTTGGGTCTCCAAGGCGAGATTTGGAAATCTCGGCTACATGCCAGCCTTTTTCCCAGTCCTTGGAAGCGGTGGGGACTTGCAGAGACAGCTCGGCTATGCCTCTCCAACAGCATGGGATTTGACGCGGTGCACAGGTTGGTACCCCTTGGCTGCCAAGGCTGGCGTGGGCACCGAGGCTTCATCAGGTTTGTCGGAAAGGCCGAAAAGCAATGCGCCTTTTTCCTTCCAACGTAGCGCGGCGGCGCGCACTTCTTGGGTTATTACAATTTCGTTCGCCAGTAAAGCCTCTACGGAGATATCTCTCGTCGAGCATCCCATACGGTCAATAGTAGCGTGAAACTCATTATACCGAAAAGCCTTAAAAGGCGTGGGGTCACCTGTTCGAACGCGAGCGTAGATCTTTTGGTGGATTTCATTCAACGAAGGCGGAAGCTCCTCAGCACGCTCATCGACAGCAGCAATGAACTGTTGGAAAGAATCCAACTCCCCAGCACGGATTCGGTCCAGCAAGGGATTCAACTGATACAACCCACTCCCCAAAATCAAGCAAATATAAGCCAAGTAATCCTGATTATCAGTCGTAAAGGGGTGAAATTCAACCTGATCAATCTCCTGATAATTACGTTGAAAAGCTTTAATGTCAAAAGCACCTCCCAAAAGGTCTTCAACCGTATGTCGAGCGGCATCAACTCGAGCCTGGTTAATTAAATGATCATTACGGCCTCGGGCACCCAAGGCAGTTTTATCAATATCAACAATAACGGCTGTTTGTCGATCAATAGGGAAATTTTCTTTCTGACAATAGCTATCAAAATCCTTTAATCCCCTCCAGTGATTGGCTATGTACAGCGTGCCCTCTTTCCTTTTTTCGACCACAGCTGGGGATGGATCATCCTGCTCTGAGGCAATGAAGGCCAGCCCAGGCCAATTTCCGGCCCGAGCAATGTTGATAAAAGCTGTGCCATCATTCAGGAGTGTGTCTCCGAGATAAATTAGCCGCTTAATAGACAAATTTGTCGCATCCAACGCTTTTGCCTCCTTAAGAATCTCCACAATGACCTGAGCATAGGCTGGTTGGCTCTTACGAGGCGTTATCCCGGCGGGTATATTGACTAGCGAGCGAAGGTCATCTACGGAAGGTAAACGTTTGTCAATGGGTATCAAATTGCGAAAAACGACAAAATCGTCCAAAAATTCATCAATCGACGCGTGACCAAAATTCCTCATCAGAAAACTCCTCTCTTAATAAACCTCTTGATTTTTTTCTCAAAACAAATCCCGTTAACCACCAATGTACCCTTGGGCACAGAGCAACTCAGCGCTCAAAATTGCCCCACCCGCTGCGCCCCGCACCGTGTTATGCGAAAGGGCAACAAAACGGATGTCCATTACCGGACACGCCCGCAACCGTCCGACGGTGACCGCCATTCCATTTCCGGCATGGCGATCCCTACCCGATTGAGGACGGTCATTCTCCTCTCGGTAGACAATAGGGGGATGAGGCGCCGAAGGGAGATCCAACTCCTGTACTTCCCCCCCGAACGCATTCCAAATAGCAATAATCTCTTCTAGCGATGGCTTGTCTGACTTGAACTTCAGGCTGATGCAAGCCATATGACCATCAACGACGGGGACGCGATTGCAATGGGCCGAGATATTGAGCGAATCCTCGTAGACGAATCGCCCATCCTCAATAGTGGCCAAAATTTTAAGAGGCTCACGTTCGGTTTTCTCTTCTTCACCACTGATAAAAGGCACCACATTATCAATCATGTCCAGGGAGGGAACACCCGGATACCCAGCGCCAGAGACTGCCTGTAACGTAGTGACAACGATGCTCTTAACAAGGTATCCAGCCTTCATCAGCGCATAGACCGGGGGCAAATAGCTCTGTAGGCTGCAGTTAGGTTTGGCGACAATGAATCCCTCTCGCCAGCCACGTCGCTCCAGTTGGATAGGGATGATCGCTGAATGATGGGGATTAATCTCTGGGATGAGGACGGGAACATCCGTAGTGTGGCGATGGGCCGAGTTATTTGAGATCAGTGGAAGGCCCGCCGCGGCATAACGCTCTTCAAAAGTACGCACAGTTGATTTTTCCATTCCCAAGGCTGAGAACACAAAGTCACATTTTTCCTTAGCCATGGTCACATCTGCAGCATCATGAACGATTAGATTACCAACATCTTCAGAATAAGGATCATTCATTCGCCAACGTCCATTCACCGCTTTAGCATAGGTTTTGTCAACCGAACGTGGAGAGGCAGCAACATGAGACACTAGAAACCAAGGATGGTCTTGTAACAAGCGTATATAATTCTGCCCCACCATGCCGGTAGCGCCCAATACACCTACTGTGAGTTTTTTCATGACGGCTTGCCCTTCGCGGTATCCGGAACTTTACTTGAGAGGAAATTTTCTTCATTTTTAGTTTTCAGTACAACCTGATCGTGGATCTCTCGGACAGCCTGGGCTGCATCATCAGCATAGACCACCAGGGAGAGGCTGCACTCCGATGAGCCTTGAGCCAGGGCGATGACATTGATCTCCGCCGCACCCAAGGCCCCAAAGACCCGCGCCGCCACACCCGGCGTATCGCGCATCCCAGCTCCCACAGCGGTGACAATCACCACATCGTCCAAAGCCCAAACGCGGTCCACGTCCCGCCGCGACAATTCCATGGCCATCTCCTCCTCAATGGCGCGGATCACGGGCGGCACATCCTCCGTGGGAATCAGTAAGCTGATGGACTGCTCCGAGGAGGCTTGGGTGATCATCAATACGCTGGCTCCCTGACTGGCCACAGCGGCAAAGGTGCGGGCGGCAATTCCGGGCACCCCCATCATGCCGCGACCTTCTACGCTGATCATGCTCAATCCATCGATGGCGGTGACAGCCTTGATGGTGCTGGGCGACTCAGCTCCTTCCCTGCAAATCCTCGTGCCCGGATGGGTGGGATTAAAGGTATTCTTGACCCAGAGGGGGATGTCGCGTTCTACAACTGGGCGAATGGTGCGGGGATGAACGACCTTGGCCCCAAAATAGGCCATTTCTCCAACTTCATTGTAGGAGAGAGTGGGGAGCACTTGAGCGTCGGGGACAATGCGCGGATCGGTGGTCATCACACCATCCACATCAGTCCAAAGCCAAACCTCGTCCGCGTCCAGACAATCGCCGATGATAGCGGCGCTATAATCGCTTCCCCCGCGCCCCAGGGTTGTGGCCACCCCCTCGTCCGTGGCCCCGATGAATCCGGTCACGACCGGGATCAGCCCATCATCCAACAAGGGGGACAAGCGGGTGGAGACACTGGCACGGGTGCCGTCCATCAATGGGGCCGCGTTCCGGAAGGTATCATCGGTGAGAATCAGCCCGGTGGCATCCACGGCTTCTCCCCGCCCTCCCCGCTGGTGGAGCAGGGCGGCCAAAATACGGGCACTGAGCTGCTCTCCGAGGGCTGTGACCCTGTCCATGGCCCGAGGTGTGACCTCCCCCAAAATGTGAATGCCATAGCAAAAAGCATCCAATTCATCTACAAGCGCATCCACTGCAGCTACTAGTTGAGCGCGTCCGTCACCCGGGGACAGCAAATCTTCCACAACCCGGTGATGTTGGGCGCGTAAATCGTTGACGATGGCCTGGTAAGCCTCTTCCTCCCCCGTGGTCGCCATCTGTGTACTCTTGATTAACTTATCCGTAACACCGCTCATGGCCGAGACAACCACCACCAGGCGATCCCACTCCTCAGACTGCGCCAAAACGATCTCGGTAGCCTGGGCAAAGGCTTCTGCACTGCCAAGGGACGTGCCGCCAAATTTCATAACCAGGGTAGGCGTTTTCATACCATTGGTGTTAATAATGGGAAGACGCCGTTTGGGTTCGAGGCTTGTGGATTCGATGATGTCATCTAGGACGCCGGCCGCGGTGACCTGGGGGCCAGCACCAGGCCCGGATACCACCAGCCCGGTTTCTGCATAGCGATGGGTGAGAAAAGAGACATAGTTATCGGGGCCGCGCAATGCACCCAGCGGTCCATCTTGGGGGACGGCGGCCAGTCCCACCTTCCCACCATCCGGCCCAACCTGGGCCACGTAGCGCAAGGTTTTCCCTTCGGCGCGCGCCTTTTCTACCCGGGCCGCATATTCTTCATCTAGCGTGGAGGCGGTTGCCATAAATGAATCTGTCGAGATGTCAGCCAATGATTCGGGGTAAAGGGCTTCAATGGTAAGATCGGCCATCTCCAGCGGCCAGCCAGCGGTGCGGGCCAAAATGAGGGCTTTACGAGCTACGTCCCGCCCGCTCAGGTCTTCCCGTGGATCGGGTTCGGTGTAGCCCAACGAGCGGGCCTGGTAAACGGCGGCCGAGTAGGATACGCCGCGCTCAAGTTCGGCGCACAGGTAGCCCAGGGTCCCGCTCAGGCAGCCCGAAATGGCGGTTACGCTGTCGCCGGTATCTAGCAAGTAACGTTGGGTGGCAATCACGGGCAAACCGGCTCCCACAGTGGCTTCGTAGCGCAGGTGGGGGTGTTCGATAAATTGGCGAGACCCCTCCCACGGGCCGGTCAAGGGGTGTTTATTGGCCAGCACGACACGGCAGCCAGCGTTCAGGGCAGCGCGCAAGATGGTCTCTGTCCCGGTGGAAGCGGTCACATCCACCAGAACGGCATCAGCCCGCAGGGTATCGTCGAGAGCACTCAGGGGGCGGCTGTGCGCTATTGCGCTCAAGGGGTGGCCTTCCTCTTTTGCCTGTAGGGCATTTCGCAAGACATCATCCTCCAGGCCATCAGGGTTGAACAACAAACCAGCAGTGTCCGCCAAACCAATGGGCACTAACCGCAGCCCGGCCCGCGTTGCCAACGTGTCACGGGTGTCAAGGATTTGGCGCAAGAGCGCCCTTCCCACATTGCCCAGCCCGAGGAAGATAAGGGGAATATCATGATTCATGGTCACAACCTCCTAGATTAACAAAAAAACCCACGCCCTCTTGGGGCGCGGGTTCTCCACACGGTTCCACCCAAGTTATAAGACATAGCCTTTATTAAAACAAATGCTTTCTCTTACACTCTTGCAGCGATAACGGGCTGGGCCGGAGACTCATACTCTCACCAACGGTGATTTTGGAGACTCACTCACGGGGGGTTTTCTCGCAGCTTCGGTCAAGAAGGCTTTCAGCCGGTGACCCTCTCTCTCTACGACGTTCACCAACGATACTCGTCCCGATCAACATATTTTTATATTGCGGGGGATTATATCACGCTATCTAGATTTATCAAGAGGAATGTCAAGGGAATTTAAGACGATTTACAGTTGAAAACATCTCTGGCTAAGAGATTGCGCCATCTACAATACCTCTGCGCCCGGTTCACGCTTTAGGAATTGGCCCATACCCGCTTTCCCACGCCACTCTTGGCCATCGATGATCAAATGACCACGCAGGAAGACCTTTTCGGGATAACCTTTCAATTTCCAACCCTCGAAGAGATTATAATCCGTGCGATGGTGGGCGTGTTGTACGCCATAGGTCAATTCACGTTCCTGATCCCAAATGAGGATATCGGCGTCCGCGCCGGGGATCAAAGTCCCTTTGCGGGGATATAGCCCGAAGATCTTGGCGGGGTTGGTGCTGGTAAGGGCTACATATTGGTTGGGAGTCAGACGCCCCGTCCCCACGCCTTCCGTCCACAAAATTGGAAGGCGATCTCCCACGCAGGGCAAACCGTTGGGGATTTTGGTGAAATCATCCGCCCCCAGCTCTTTGCCGGGAATAGCGACCTCCTCTCCCTCGTAGCGGATTGGTGTCGTCCCATCGTAGAAAAAGGGACAGTGATCGGTGCCCATGGTCTGCATAAGGCCCGTCTCCAGCGCTTCCCACAAACGAGCATTATCTGCCTGGGAACGCATGGGCGGGGAGCAAATCCACTTGGCGCCATCGGGGGGGCGCAGGTGGTCCACGGTAAAGAACAGATAAGGGGGCGTGGTCTCCCCCATGACGGGCAAGCCGCGCTCACGAGCGTATTGGAGCATATCGGCACCCCCAGCCGTGTTCATGTGTACCAGGTAGAGGGGGGCGTCAGCCTGGGCGGCCAGAGATATTCCCCGCAGAACGGCCTCCACCGCCCCCCAGCCTGGCCGGGTGTGGGCGTGCCACTCCGGGGAAGTATGCCCGGTGGCCAAGGCCTCGGCCACAAGGGTTTCGATCACGTCCCCGTTTTCGGCGTGGAGCATGGTCAGCAGGCCGTGTTCTTTGGCTATACGAAGGACTTCAAAGATTTCTCCATCATGCAAGCGCAGACGGCCGTTGTAAGCTGTGAATACTTTGAGGGTGGTAATGCCCATTTCGACCAGAGAGGGAATTTCGGCAGCGATTTGCGGGGTAAATTCGGTGATATTCATGTGAAAGCCAAAATCGATGGCCGCTTTGGGATCGGCTTTAGCACGCCAGGTTTCCACGCTGGCCCGGAGGCGGCTGGCCCTCACCCCCTCTGCCCTCACCCCCGGCCCCTCGCTCTGCGTGCCCTTAGGGCATCCCAGGGGGAGAGGGGGGAGGGGGGGGAGGAGGGGGACGAAGTCCATGACTGTGGTGGTGCCGCCAAAGGCAGCCGCTTTGTGACCGGTGTAATGGTCATCGGAGGAGACGGTGCCGAACATGGGTAGGTCAAAATGCGTGTGGGGGTCAATTCCCCCGGGCATGATGAGTTTTCCCGTAGCGTCGATGACTTCGGCGTTGCCTATGCGAAAATTGTTTCCAATGGCACTGATTTTTTCGCCTTTGATGAGGATGTCCGCTTGGAATGTGTCGGAGGCGGTGATGAGGGTGCCGTTTTTGATAATAGTTTTTGAGGTCATAATTTTTTTATAACTCCTTCAAATCCTCTGCGTCCTCTGTCTCTTCTGTGTCCTCTGCTTCCTCATATCCCTCACCCGCCTCATGAATCCCCAACAACGCTGCTAGGACAGCCGGTTCGAGGTCGGGTTCCGGGGTCTGGTATTCTTGCGGGGAAGCAGCCCGGTCTCGCAAAGATCTCCAAAGGCTTTGGCGCTCCCCGGAGCGGACGGTGAGATCACGCAGGGTTTGTGCCTGGTGGAGGTATTCTCCGGTGGTGTACAAAAAGGTAAATCGCTTCCAATCCCCAGCCAGGATAGGGTGTGGGAGACGCTGAAGGGGGCCAATCTGTATCTTGTAATATTCTTCGTGAGCACGCGGGTGATGAGGCTCTTCAGTTAATAATTCCAGGCGGGTGGTCAATTCATGTCCGCGGACGGGGGCCAGATATTCGACGCGCCATTTGTGCCCTTCTCCAAAGGAGGCTGGCTGGTAAAAGGCCAGGTGATCAACGTTCAAAACCCTGGGCGCGGTGCGGACCGGAATACGGTACCAACCTAGGACGCGGGCTATTTGCAAATCACGCGGGGAAGGTAAAAAGGCCACAAGAATCAAATCCCTGAGAGAAGGCATAGAGTTCATACTTATCCTCGTTGATTTTTAAGGTGTTTTCGCTTATACTACATGTTGTCAGCTACTACGAATGGTATCATTATTATACTGTGAAATTTAATCTTGCGGGAAAGATCGAGAAGATCATGGAAAATAAACAAGTCAAAGAATCTACTTCTGCAATAACTTTGTCTGTCCCTTGGACTGCCCGAGATGTATGGTTGGGCGTGGCTAGTCTGGGAGTGTGGTGGATTATTTTTTGGGTGGCCGCTTTTTGGATCGGCCCCACCGTTCTACAGGAGAATTTGGGATTGGCTATGGGGGTCTGGGAGTTGGCATTGGTGATACCGGCCTGGTGGTTTACAATCCGAAAATACAAGAGTGGATGGAGCCAGTTAGGCTTTAGAGGTTTCAGGGGAGAAACGATAGCCCTAGGGGGCGGGTTACTCATGGTCTCTTTCGCCTTCAATCTTGCTTACAACCTCTTCTTAGCGCTTTTCAACCTCCAAGCGCAGGCAGACCTGGTTCCTGTCCTAGAGGCAATGTCTTCTCCTGGGTGGCTTATGATAACGGGAATCGTCATCGCTCCCATCGCAGAAGAAATTGTCTTCAGGGGATTCTTTTTTAGCGGTCTAAAACAACGCTATGGGTGGGTGAAGGCGGCTTTGATCAGCTCTGGGCTTTTTGCAGTTTTGCATTTACAGCCTTTGGCCATGCTGCCAATTTTTATCTTAGGTTTCCTGTTTGCTTATTTGTATCATAAAAGCAAGTCGATTTGGCCGGGTGTGGTGCTGCACGTCACGATGAACAGCCTAGCCCTTGGAGCAGCCTACACAGTAGCAAAATTAGGGTTTTGAGGTTTCTTGGCAATGGCTAAAGAAAGAAAATCAAGTTCTTTCTCCTCTAAACCCCCTCATGCTCCGTCCGGGTAATGATCTCATCCTGCAGCGCCTCAGTGAGGTCACAGAAATAATCGCTGTACCCCGCCACGCGGACGATCAGGTCGCGGTATTGGTCGGGATTAGCCTGGGCGGCGCGGAGGGTGGCGGCATCTACCACGTTGAACTGGATGTGGTGCCCGCCCATGCGGAAGTAAGCCCGAATCAAGTTCACCAATTTATCCAAGTTGGAGGAGCTTTCAAGCACTTGGGGAGTGAATTTCTGGTTGAGGAGCGTGCCGCCCGTGCGGACCTGATCCATCTTGGCCACGGAGCGGAGGACGGCCGTTGGCCCATGACGGTCTGCGCCCTGTACGGGGGAAACGCCCTCCGAGACGGGCATCCCGGCCCGGCGGCCGTCGGGGGTGGCCCCGATCACCGAGCCAAAGTAGATGTGGCAGGTGGTCGGCAAAAGGTTGACGCGGTAAGCGCCCCCACGAGTGTTGGGGCGTCCGTCGATGGCGTCGAAATAGGCCTCGAAGACGCGCACCATCACCTCATCGGCCGTGTCGTCGTCGTTGCCGTATTTGGGCGTGCGGTTGAGCAGCAACTGGCGTAAACGTTCCCGACCGGCAAAATCCTCCTCCAGGGCGGATAACAGATCCCCCATGGCCGTAGAAACGCCCCGGCGGGTGGAAACGCCCCGGCGGGGCGTTTCTACCGTAGGGGATTCAAAAACGTGCACCTTGAGGGCGGTGAGGGCGTCGGCCATCGTCCCCAATCCCACGCCCTGGATATAGCTGGAATCATAGCGCGCGCCTCCCTCGTGATAATCCCGCCCCGTGGCAACGCAGTCGTCGGTGAGCAGGGAGAGGAACAGCGCAGGGAGACGCTCGGCGTAGAGACCTTCGATGGCGCTGTTGCCCTCGATTTTGAGGTCGATGAAATAATTGAGCTGTTTTTCGTAAGCGGCGAACAATTCCTCGAAATTGGCAAAATCGCGCGGATCCCCCGTACGCGGACCAAGCTGCTTTCCCGTGCGAGGGTCAAAACCGTTGTGGAGGGTGATTTCCAGTACCTTCGGCATGTTGAAATACCCGGTCAGGATGTAGGCCTCCTTGCCAAAGGCCCCGGTCTCCACGCATCCGCTCGTCCCTCCCCCACGGGCATCCGCCAGGGATTTCCCCACCCGCAGCATTTCCTCCACCACCAGCTCAGAGTTGAAAATATCGGGCTTGCCCATCCCCTCCCGCACCACCTCCGCTACTCGTTTGGCAAAGGCTTCAGGATTTTTCTCGCTCAACTGCACAGAGGGATTGGGTTGCACCTGGTGCATGGTCTCGATGACGTCCAACATCATATAAGAGAGGGGGTTGATGGCGTCGGTGCCATCGGCCTTCACGCCTCCAATGTTGATTTGCACAAAGTCGGTGTAGGTGCTGCTCTCCTGCGCGGTGACCCCCACCTTGGGCGGAGCGGGCTGGTTATCGAATTTGACCCACAAGCATTGCAACAACTCCTCGGCGGATTGTGACGTGAGCGTGCCGTCCGCCAAATCACCCTCGTAAAAAGGCAGCAGGTGCTGGTCGAGATGGCCGGGACAAAAGGCATCCCAGGGATTGAGTTCGGTGGTGACGCCCAGGTGAACGAACCAGTAATATTGGAGGGCCTCCCAGGTATTGCGCGGGGGATGGGCCGGAACGTGGGAGCAAACCTCGGCGATTCTCTCCAACTCGGCCCGGCGTTTTTCCGTTGGGGCAGCCTTGGCCAGTTCCCGAGCCTTCTCGGCGTGCCGCTCCCCAAAGCGGATGAGAGCGTCAGCGGTGACGGCCATGGCCTTGAGTTCCTCATCCTTGGCGTGGGTGTCAGGGTCGTTCTCGTAATCCAGGGCGTCCAATGAGCGTTGGATGTCGTCTTTGAAGTCCAACATCCCCTTGTGATAGATTTTGTCATCCAAAACGGTGTGGCCGGGGGAGCGCTGCTCCATGAATTCGGTGAAAACTCCGGCGGCGTAGGCTTCTTTCCATTCCGGCGTCATCCGTTCGAAAATGGCCTCACGCATGGATTTCCCCTCCCAAAAGGGGATCAGGGTTTCGGCGTATGTTTGGCGCACCTCGTCGGAGACCCTAAAGGGCACTTTCTCGCGCTCGTCGAGGATGTTCAGGTCATCCAGAGTGTGGGTGCAAAGCTCCGGGTAGGTGGGGGACGCTTTGGGCGCGGGGCCTTTTTCCCCCACGATCAACTCGCCCTCGTTGATGACGATGGTTTTATGCTCCAAGAGGTATTGAAAAGCCAACGCCCGCCGCATGGGCACGGAGAGGGCTTTGTCTTGGTTTTGGCGATGAAATTCGGTCAGCAACTCCGCTCGCTCCGAACTGATGGAGGGGATGGCGTTGCGGCTTTGGTCTCTCAATTTGGCTACTCGTGGGGTCATTTTCATGGGGTTATTCTCCTAAATTATCTCACCACGAAGACACTAAGTACACAAAGGGCTTCTTTGTGTTCACAAAAGAAAACTTTGTGCTCTTGGTGCCTTAGTGGTAAATATTTACCCGCCAACGTGAACTTCTAAGCCAAACTCACGCAGGGTGCGGGCTGTCTTTTGGACTGTCTCCTCGTCCGGGGATTGGAGACCATGCAGCGGGTAGTCGCGTCCTAGGCGGCGGTATTTTTCGGCGGCCATTTCGTGATATGGTAACACATCCAGGCGGGAAACGCCCGGCAATTGGGCCACGAATTTCCCTAACGCTTGAATTTGGGCGGGGGTGACATTGATTCCAGGAACGAGGGGGGTGCGGACGTGGATGTTATGGCCAAGTTCGGCCAGCTTTTGCAGGTTAGCAAGGAGCAAGCGATTCGAGACGCCGGTATCGTTTTGGTGCTGAGCGTCATCTAGTAATTTGACATCATAAAGAAAAAGGTCAACGTGGGGGCGAATCCGGTCGATCACCTCCCAGGGAGCGTGACCGCTGGTGTCGAGGGCAGTGTGCAGGCCCGCTTCCCGACACGCGACAAGGGCAGCTTCCAGGAAGTCGGGGTGGGCGAGCGGTTCCCCCCCAGAGAAGGTCACGCCTCCCCCGGATTCTTCGTAGAAAGGGCGATCCCGTTCCACGATTTCGAGCACTTCTTCCACCGTCATCTCCTGGCAGGCCATCTCCCGCGCTCCGGGGTAGCAGACCTGGGCACATTCCCCGCAATGGGTGCACCGCGCCCAAGCGGTGACGCTGCGCCCCTCCGCCATGGTGATGGCCTCCTCTGGGCAAGCATCCACGCAGGCGCCGCAGCCCAGGCAGCGCTCGGCACGGAAGATCAGCTCCGGGGTGGATTTTTGGCTCTCGGGGTTGTGGCACCAGGCACACGAGAGCGGGCATCCCTTGAGGAAAACGGTCGTACGAATGCCGGGACCGTCGTGGAGGGAGAAGCGTTTGATGTCGAAGATGGGGGGTTGGTAGGTTGGGAAATTGGGAAACTGGGGCATTGGTATATCGGTAAATTGGGGATTGGGGACTGGTATATCGGTGGATTGGGGAACCGGGGAATAAGTGCCACTAGATCAAAAAAAAATACAAAGGCATAGTGATTGTCATAACATAGCTTTACGTTTAAAATTCCCCTGCTTCTTTTAAAACATTAACCATCAAAGTTTCACTTATCCAGAAACCATGATTTTGAAGTTGATCAATTTCGTTTTTTAAAGATGGGATTTCGCCACGTAGTCGAGCAGCCAGCAACAAGCCAACCGTTCCAATAGCAGATAAGCCTACTCTGCGAGCATAACGACGAGCATCTAAATCATCAAGTAAGATTTTGGCCGCATTTAATTCGGAAGCGAGGGTAATCACTTCAGCTTCACCCAAATCCATATCAGCTAAAAGCAAGTTAACTGCTGTTGGATTTTTTATATTTTGAACCTGCAACCAGGTTTTTGAAGAGTTTGCTATGGCAACAGAGGCTTGATCAGACTGAGCGAGAATCTCTGACATCACCCCAGCAGGAACATATATTTCATCACTCGCCGACTTGAGCAAATTTAGTCTACCCAGTTTGGCGAGGAATATCAAAGGGCCGGCATCAGCAACCCAAATATTCATTACACTAATTCCTTAGCGGCCTGGATCTCAGCCTCAACCTCTTCAGCTTGTAAATTTATGGCTGGCACGCCAACTGTCCCCAATCGAGATAGAAAGTCTATTCTTTTCATTCCCGCCAATTGAGCTGCTTTCCCCGCAGTTATGCGCCCAATTTCATAAAGTTTAGCAGAAGCGAGAAAACGGATCGCGTCAACAAATTCTCCGTCTGACATTTTCATCATTTGGGGAAAGCCTTGCGGATAAGTTATGGTACTGCTTTGCTCAGGTATATTCAAAGTCATTTTACATGCCTCCGGCTGTGAATTGGTTCTCTCTTTGGGCGAAGATAAGGTTATTATATCATCTCTCCCCCCATTTCTGATTACGGGGACGATATTTTTCTCTGCGGCTTTGCGACTCAAAGGTTCTATCTACGCCAGGTGCAGCGCACTGCCCGGAAGATCAACTCCGGGGTAGCTTTCTGGCTCTCCGGGTTGTGGCACCACGTGCACGAGAGCGGGCATCCCTTTTAGATCAATTTTTTTATGGCCGCCAAAAATTCTTCAGCCACTTTGATAGCTTTTTCTGCATCATGCTGTGATACGTGAATCATGGCCCCATAATCCCCAACGCCTCGCAACTCAAATAACCAGTTCAAGTCCTTGCCGTATCTTTTATCCAATCTCCCCGTTTTGATAAATTCTTTGTGCATGAAAGCTATTACGCCTGAATTAATGTCGCTGCCCGTTCCAAATTAGCTTCGATTTCCTTTTCGTACTTGTAAGTCATAACATAATCCCCTCTTTTTTTGCGTTTCGATACATAAGTAATTCTCCGGCCTTAAATTTAGACTCTGCCGCTGGTTTAGCGGAAAGCAATTGCTCTGATTCAAGTTGTACTTGATAGAGCAAATCTACTATATGGCGCAGTTCATCAAAATGGTCAAAAGGTTCGCTTAACAAAACCAATAAATCAATGTCGCTTTCAACGTCCGCACGCTCCCGGGCTACAGACCCATAGAGAACTAAACCCTTAAACTGAGCACCATAATGACTTTCAAGAATATCTTTACATTTTTGTATTATCCTGCTTGTTGTTATCGTCATTTGATTTCCTTATTGGGTTCTCTCTTTGGGCGAAGATAAGGTCATTATATCATCTCTCCCCCCCATTTCTGATTACGGGGATGAAATTTTTCTCTGCGGCTTTGCTGCTTTGCGGCTCTGCGTTAAAAATTCTACGCCAGGTGCAGCGCACTCCCCACCATGGGTGCACACCGTGAAAGCAGGAGTGCAACGCACCTTGCCATCTCATATACTCGAACTTACAATTTCTCCCCCAGCCACCGCACTCCCACCAAATGCTCTACGCTTTCAAACTCCGGGTCGCAGGTCAGGATGATCCCACCCGTTGATTGGGCGGCGGCAATGGTGAAAGCATCGGCATAGGCTACGGGGTATTGTGCTTTGATGTGAGCGGCCTCCAAAACCGTTCCTCGAGAGACAGGCAAAACTTTAATGGGAAGTTGTTCCAGAGCGGCCAAGGCCTCTTGGGCTTTTTGCAAGCTCTGCTCTCGTTCTGTGATGTAAATGACTTCACCGAGGTTGATGACCGGTAAATACACCTGGCACGATTCGGACAGTGACTGGCGCAAGATGGCCTTAACCTCGTCGGCCCCAGCTTCCTTTTGGAGGTAGGCTAAGACGGCAAAACTATCCAGGATATAAACACGAATGTCATCCTTCACGGCGGCGCTCCTCACGACGTTCTTCGAGTAAAGCTTGGGTCAAAGAATCCCCGCCCGTGAGCAAGCCGGCCGCGTTTTCGATTGGATCATCCAGCACCGGAACGAGCGACAAAACGCCCCCATAATCAATAACATGCATTTTCTTGCCCGGCGACAAATTGTATTTTCTACGCAGTTCTACGGGGATGACTACCCAGCCTTTTTGAGATATTTTTACTGGCATATATTATACTCCTCTCGCATCTAGTTATACTTAAGTCGCTAATAGTATAACACCACAATATAGTAAGGTCAATTGGCTACCGTAAACAAGGTATAATACGGCCATGCACAAAATACTGGAGATTCTTATGCGAAATGAATTCCCCGCCGACTTCCTGAAAAGAATAAGAACCAGCCAGCACCTAACCGTCCTAACCGGGGCTGGTATTTCCGCTGAGAGCGGCGTACCCACCTTCCGAGAAGCACAAACAGGGATGTGGGAAAAATACCGCCCGGAGGAACTGGCCACACCTCACGCCTTTCGAGCGGATCCTGAAAAGGTATGGAAATGGTACCAATGGCGCCGCGAATTGATCGCCAACGTCAGCCCCAACCCGGGCCATACCGCCTTAGCGGACCTCGAAGCCCGTTATCAACAACGAGGAGCCACCTTCACCCTCGTCACCCAAAACGTGGACGGGTTACACCACCAAGCCGGAAGCCAAACCGTGATTGAATTACACGGTAACATCACCCGCACTAAGTGCTTTCAATGTCAAAAACCTGTCCGGACGTGGAAAGAAGCTAAGACCCCACCACCCGCCTGCCAGCATTGTGGGGGCCTGCTGCGCCCCGATGTGGTTTGGTTTGGCGAAAATTTGCCTCCCGACGCCCTGGAAGCTTCCCTCTCCGCAGCAAAGAAAAGCGATCTATTTCTCAGCATCGGCACCTCGGCCATCGTTCAACCGGCTGCCTCCCTCCCCAAAATAGCCCTAAACAATGGCGCGACCGTGGTGGAAATCAACCCCAACCCCACTCCGCTAAGCGACCTGGTCGATTACCGTTTCCAAGTCCAGGCTGGCAAACTTCTCCCCGCGCTGATGGCGGCCTTATAAATAAGCTAACGTGATAAAATAGCCTTGAGAAAGACAAAATCGCCAACTACGAGCGCCTTATTGACTATACGTAAAACACAAAATAAGACTACTCCCCGCCAGCAAGCCGATTTCACATTTTACTCTTCACGCTTCACTCATCACTCTTCACTCGTTACTTTTTACTTATGCCCACCACCCTCCTCCTCATCCGCCACGGAGAAACGGCCTGGAACCGCGAGAAGATTTTCCGGGGCGTTCACGACATCCCCCTCAACGAGAACGGCCGCGCCCAGGCGGAGCAGCTTGCCCAGGCCCTGGCGGGACGCGAGATCCACGCCGCCTACAGCAGCCCCCTCTCACGTGCTATGGAGACGGCGCACATTGCTCTCGCCTCCCGCGGTATCCCGGTGAACGGTCATCCCGGCCTCAAGGATTTCAGCTACGGAGAATGGACGGGTTTGGAAGACAGCGTGGTGGCCGAAAGATGGCCCAAGGAGCACGACCGCTTGAACACGTCCCCGCACCTGGCCCGCCCGCCCGGCGGAGACACGCTTCGGGAGGTCTACGACCGCACCTTTGGGGCACTCACCTCACTTACCCAGAAACACGCCGGGGAAACTATTGCCTTTTTTGCCCATCGCGTGATCAATAAACTTCTCATTTTGGGGATGCTGGGACTGGGCCTAGAACGCTTCCCCTACCTCCGCCAGGATAATTGCTGTTTGAACGAGTTCCGGTTCACGGGGGAGGATTTTGTGGTGGTCAGCCTCAATGATATTTGTCATATGCGAGGGGCTGGGATGAAGCTTCTCAGAGAGGATTTTTAGAGTTGGTAGGTTGGGAGACCGGGAGACTGGGAAACTGGGAAATTGGTAGATTGGGAGATTGGAGACCTTCGGTCGCGTTGCGTGTTCGGTCGGGAGACGCTTCACACATCATGGGTTGGGAGACTGGGAAATTGGGAAACTGGTGGATTGGGAGACTGGAGACCTTCGGTCGCGTTGGGTGTTCGGTCAGGAGACGCTTCACACATCGCGGGTTGGGAGACTGGTAAACTGGGAAATTGATAGATTGGGAGACTGGAGACCTTCGGTCGTGCTAGGTGTTCGGTCAGGAGACGCTTCACACATCGCGGGTTGGGAGATTGGGGAGCCGGTAATTGAGAGATTGGTACCGCAGGTGCAATTATTATGCCCTCTGGGTACGCACTTCCAAAGACATGAAGTGCAATGCACCCTACTGCTCATTGAAGACTAGAAGACTAGAGACTAGAAGACTGGAGACTAAAGACTATGCCCCTCAGCATCGGCATCATTGGATTGCCCAACGTAGGAAAAAGCACCACCTTCAACGCCCTCACCCAGGCCCAAAACGCGGAGGTGGCCAATTATCCTTTTTGCACCATCGAGCCTAACAAGGCCGTCGTCCCTGTCCCCGATACGCGGGTGGAGGAGTTGGCCGAGTTCGTGGGGGTGGATACGGTCATTCATGCCACTGTCGAGTTCCTGGACATCGCCGGTCTGGTGGAGGGGGCCAGCCGGGGGGAGGGGTTGGGGAACCAATTCCTGGGGAATGTCCGGGACGCTGACGCGCTCGTGCACGTGGTGCGCTGCTTTGATGATCCCAACGTGGTGCACGTGCGGGAGAATCCCGAACCCGTGGCCGATATCGAGATCATCAACGTGGAACTGGCCCTGGCCGACCTGGAGCAACTCGAGCGCAAAATCGAGCGTCTCCACCGCCAGGTCAAGGGGGATAAAAATCTCCGCCCCAGGTTGGAGACCGCCCAACAGATGCGTGACCATCTCCAAACAGGCCGACCACTCTCCACCTTCCCCCAACAGGCCAACCATCACTACCAAGCCCTCGCCAAAGAAATGCGGTTCCTGACCAGCAAGCCGGTCATCTACGCCGCCAACGTCAACGAGAGCGACCTCGCCGAAGACAGTGCCTACGTCCGAGCCGTCCGCCAAATTGCCCAGGAGGAAGGAGCCGAGGTGGTCAAGCTGTGTGCCCTGCTGGAGCAAGAGATGATCGACATGACGCCAGAAGAACAAGGTGAGTTCCTAGAACTGGCCGGGGCCGAGGAGAGCGGGCTGAAGCAGGTCATCCACAAGGGTTTCGAGACCTTGAACCTGATCAGTTTCTTCACCTTCAACAAGAAGGAGGCCCGCGCCTGGAACATTCCCAAAGGGTCAACGGCGCCCGAAGCGGCCGGGGCCATCCACACCGACTTCCAACGCGGCTTCATCCGCGCCGAAGTTACCCCCTTCCCCACCTTTGCCGAGTACGGGAGCAGCGCAGCCGTGAAATCCGCCGGAAAGATGCGCCTAGAAGGGAAGGAGTACGTGGTGCAGGATGGGGATGTGATTTATTTTCGGTTCAATGTGTGAGGTGGTCTAATTGGTCTCATTGGTCTCATTGGTCTGAGTGGTCGGCCAAACAAAAAACGTTTGGCTTGGTGGTCTGAGGGGTCTGGAGCGGGGTTTGGATAGAGACCTTCGGTCGAGGGATTCAGTGATTTTGTCATCGAAGAATATACTTGCATGAGATGAAAAATAAGGCTACAATGTAGATAGATGGTCACCAGACGAAATACGATGTAATCAGGAGTAATGATGGAAACATTAAAACTTTTACACGAAGTAGAGCTGTTCAAAGATCTTCAAGAAGAGGAGTTGAGCCTGATTGCAGCCATTTGCAAAGAAAAAGAACTCCAAGAAGGTGATGTGTTCACCGAAGAAGGTGAGTTGGGCGATACACTTTGTATTGTAAAAGATGGGCTTATAGAAGTGGAAATCAGCCAAGGGCCTGACTTGCCCCCTCGCGTGCTTGTTCACCTTGGGACAGGTCAATTGGTTGGAGAAATGAGCCTCGTCGACCGGGGTGTTCGCTCGGCCACCGTGCGGGCTATTCAAAGCCCTACTACCATCCTAGTCATTCAACACAATACCTTTCACAAGCTTTGCGAAAAGAACCACCGAATTGGCTATATCGTCATGCGCAATATGGCCGCGGATCTTTCTTTCAAAATACGCCATCGTTCCCTGCGCGAGAAAGGAGGGAAGGAATCATGACTACTTATAAAGTTAGTTATGTAGTCCAAGGTCAAGACCATCCAGGTGGCATTATTAATTTAAACCACCGTCCTTCTCGCGGGGAAATGTTGGAAATTGGAAATGTGACTTATGAAGTACGAGAAGTGATAGAATTGATGCCTCCTCAACAAGGTTTCCATTATCTTCATCTCACATGCGTGATCGCAGAAGAAGGATAAAGAAATCTGATTCCTTGTCAAGAAAATAAAAAAAGCAGCGAAGGCAATTGCCTTCGCTGCTTTTTTATTGCTAACCTTGATCAAAGCTTATCCAAGTTCAGGCTCTATTAACCCATAGGAGCCATCATAACGCTTGTATAAAACGTTTATGGCGTTAGTGTGGGCATTAAAAAAGATGAAGAAGCTATCGTGGCCTAAGAGTTCCATTTGCTCGATGGCTTCCCATTCATCCATAGGAGAAATCTCAAATGTCTTCCGGCGCGCAATAAGAGATTCTTCTTCCTCGTCATATTGCACGTCATCAAACTCGGTGGCCGCACGTTCCCTTTTCCAACGCTCATTGCGCTTTCCCTTATAGCGTTTTATGCGCCGTTTTATGGTCTCAAGGGAAAGATTGACAGCGGCCAGAATATCGCCAGCGCGTTCCTCAGCGCGCAAAATAAAACCTTTACCTCGAACCGTAATTTGTGCAACTTCTCGCTCATCGGCGTTTTGAACCTTTGTAGAAGTCAAATCAACACGTACTTCATTAATGTCATCCAAATATTTATCTAGTTTAGATACCTTTTTGGTAACATACTCGTCTATTCTATCAGTTACTTCTAAACCACGACTAAAAATCTTTACTTCTAGGGTCATAAATACCTCCAAAATAATAGGGCGACCTGTTTATTCTCTATGCCTTCAAAGAACGAACAGCTCGCGCAAGCGTAAGCCCATAAACCGACCTGGCACCTGCATCAGTAAGAGCAGCAGCACAAGCATCAAGTGTAGATCCTGAGGTTGTCACATCATCGACCACCACAACAGATTTTCCAGAGACAATTTCTGGTTCTGCTTGAAAAGCCCCTGCCACGTTCTCCCGCCGATCAGCAAGAGATAGATTTACTTGTGATTGCGTTTCTCGAATCCGCTTCAAAGAGCGGGGTTTGTGCCGTAATCCCACTCTCCAGGCAAATGGTCGGGCCAAAAGCATGGCCTGATTATACCCTCGTTCTCCCAAGCGTTCTACCCCAAGAGGAACAGGAACAACCAGGTCAACATTCCAATTTGTATCACTAAATACTTGGCATAAATTCTGGGACATGTATTCCCCTATGCCCAAATCATTTTTATATTTCAAACTATGAATAGCATTTTGAAGAGGTTCTTTAAAAACGGCCCACGATCGAATAGCCGTATACTGGGGAGGAAACTGTTGACAACGTTTGCAAACTTCCGCTGGTCTATCATCATGCTGCGGTTCGCCGCAAGAAGGGCACATAGGTTCTGTAATTTCGATTACCTGGCTCTGGCAATTTTCACACCATCGTGTCCCCCATTCTCCACACCCGCTACAACGGGGAGGAAAGAGCAAATCAATGATCTTCCATGTGAATTGATGTAAATATGAACGCATGTCTTTCCTCCCAGAATCAACAAGCGCGCTCCACTCACAATGCTATTAACTTCTCAATGTTTTCGCAGTCTTAACCTAAAAGAACCCAGCCAGGGCGGAGTCTTTCAAAAGCAAAGCAGCAGGTCCGAGGAGAATGATCATCAAGGAAGGAAAAATCAACAAGGCCATCGGGAAAAGCATTTTGATTGGGGCTTTTTGAGCAGCCTCTTCCGCCCTTTGACGTCTTTTCATGCGCATCTGGTCAGATTGAATTCGCAGGATGCGAGCCATGCTTACCCCCAATTTCTCGCTTTGGACAATAGCAGCCACAATACTTGTTACTTCTGCAATGCCTGTGCGTTCGCTCATGTTCCGCAATGCTTCCCGGCGCAATTTACCAAGTTGAATTTCACGTAAAACGATCTCAAACTCATCAGAAAGCTCATCATCCCATTTTTCAGCCACCCGGGACATGGCGGCATCAAATCCCAAACCAGCTTGAACACAAATCGTCAATAGATCTAGTGCATCAGGCAAGGCTTTACGTATTCCATCTTGGCGCGAATTTATTTTGCTTTGAATCAAGAGTTGTGGCAAATAAAATCCAATTACAGAAAACACAGCCGTAACGAGAAATTTTCTCCCCCAGCTCCAGTTTACAGAACCAACAGCAAATAAAAAGCTTAATAAAATAGCAATCCCTATCCCTGCTAGAAAGCGTGCTGCCCAAAACATCGTCGGGTCTAGGCCTTTTGGGTTACCGGCCAACTTAAGCTTTGCCTCAGTGGCTTCTATGACGTTTTGGGGAGTAAACCGGGTCGTTAATTCACCTATACGCCGAACCAATGGAATAATAACTCGTTCAGTCAGCGACTGGGACATCTCAATTTCTTCTAGCGTGACCTCCTCACCCCGAGAAGCGTACTCCATTAAACGCTCTTCAAGAGGGTCCATGTCCGACTCTTCATCCCGCATACCTACATAGACCAAAGCGGCGGCTCCCCCAAGAACGACAAATACAATAAGTATCCAAATAAGAGGACTCATAATAGTGCCTCCATAACAAATTTAAATTTCTATATCAGCCATCTTCATCATTGCAAAATAACCGCTACCTACCAAGGTGACGACAATGCCCAACATTATAACTCCACAAAGCCTATTGCCTGGTTCAAAAAACTTCACCATATAATCTTGGTTTATAAACCAGAGAATAACGCCTAAGATAAATGGTAATAGCGACAAAAATCGCCCTGAGTATACCACCTGGGAAACCAAGACTTTAATCTCTCCCTTAATTCTTATTCTCTCACGGATCGTATGAGATATTGTATCCAATATCTCAGCCAAATTCCCTCCAACTTCGCGCTGAACATTGATGGCAGTAATAATCAGGTCCAAATCATCACTGGGGATTCTGCGGTGGAGGTTCTCCAAGGCCGCCTCCATAGATAAAGCAAGCTGCATTTCCTGCACTACGCGTCGGAATTCAAAGGAAATAGGCGGTGGCAATTCCTGGCTAACGGCTTCTAAGGCCTGCATGGTCGAATAGCCGGCTCTAAGACCATTAACGACCAAATTCAACATATCAGGCAATTGATCGTTGAACTTTTCTAAACGTTTATTTTGTTGTCGCGAAACATAAAAGCGCGGAACCATCAATCCGCCAAATACTCCTAACATTGCTGAAATTTGTGATTTGCCGCCCACAAACCAAGCAATAAAGCCCACCCCAAAGGCCATGATCACCATCAGGGCCAGATATTCCGATGGCCTTAACTTTAAATCTGCTTGTGCCAAATTAGTAGCGACTTTATCCCCCCATGAGGAGCCTTCTAAACTTTTATCTAACCAAACAGTAAGGGTGGATGGAGCGTCTTCCTCCTCTTCAGCTTCTTCAGAAACAAACTCATCTTCAACATAGTGATCAATGCGTTCATCAAGAAGCGACTGTCTTTGTCCAACTTCAACAATGATTCCAACAATCAATAATATGAAAACTAGCCCCCCCCCAGCAATAACACTATAGTCATAATCATCAACCTCAGAGACTCGGTCCTTATCTGCGTCTAGACCGTTTTCCAAAAATCGAGGGCGGCAGGTGAATTCCTGTTGCTTCTATCCTATCAAGGATTTTCGGGCGCAAACCAGTTGAACGCAAATGGCCCAATACCTTACCATCCTCAACCCCTATCTGCTCAAAGACAAACAAATCTGTCATTGTGATGATATCCCCTTCCATACCGACAATCTCTGTAATACTCACGACCTTACGGGTTCCATCCCTCATTCGCTCGGTGTGAATTATCAAATCCACGGCTGAGGCGATCTGCTCGCGGATAGCACGAATGGGTAATTCCAGACCAGACATGAGGGCCATCGTTTCAATTCTGGATAAAGTGTCTCGGGGGCCGTTGGAGTGAGCGGTTGTCAGAGACCCATCGTGACCCGTATTCATGGCCTGCAACATATCTACAGCCTCTTCGCCTCGGATCTCTCCAACAACAATGCGGTCCGGCCGCATACGCAGGGTGTTAACAACCAACTGGCGAATGGTCACCTCCCCACGCCCTTCAATATTAGGCGGGCGCGACTCCAAAGTAATAACATGTTCCTGCCGCAATTGAAGTTCGGCCGCATTCTCAACAGTAATGATGCGTTCATCATTAGGGATAAATTGAGAGAGGATATTCAAAAACGTAGTTTTCCCAGAACCCGTACCACCAGAGATCACCATATTGATACGAGACTCAACAGCAGCTTTAAGAAATTGTAAAGCCTCGGGGGTAATGGTTCCAAAGCCAATCAATTGCTCAGCAGTAATAGGGTCTTCTGAAAATTTACGGATGGTAATGACCGGACCTATAAGGGAAATAGGGGGAATAATGGCATTGACACGAGAGCCATCCGGCAAACGAGCGTCAACGTAAGGGCTAGATTCATCAATTCGCCGGCCCAAGGGGGCCACAATTCGATCAATGATACGCATCACATGCTCATCACTTTCAAATGAAACAGGGGGGCGTTTAATCTTCCCTTTACGTTCAATATAAATATTCTTCGCGCCATTCACCATTACTTCTGTAATTTCGTCATCAACCAAAAGCGGCTGCAGAGGGCCTAATCCAAGTATCTCGGCTGAGATCTGCTCAAAAAGGCGATGTTTTTCCTGACGAGACAGTACAATGCTTTCTTCGGAAAGAATTTGCTCAAACAATTCTCTGATCGTATTTCTAACTTGATCACCTTCAGAGACATCCATCGAAGGATCAATTACAGCCAAAAGCCTATTCTGGACTCGAGTTTTCAAGCCAGAGTAAGTGTCACGTTGTGCATCACGACTTGGGGGGACGACTCGCCTGGCTTGTAAAGAACCAAGCCGAGACCCACTCCCAGAGCTTCTGGGCTGGTCGCCTGAACTCTTACCTTCCTCTATACGCTTAAGAAGAGACATATTTTATTTCCCTTTAAGCTAACAAGCTATGCCGTTATCTAATCCGTTGAAAGCTGTTCTCTTGTATCACCCTTCAATCGGTTCAATATCAACTTCTGCCAAACGCTCTCTCACAATCTTGGCCAATTTCAGGATGCTATCTCTTACATCTTTGGCTTTTTTCCGCTCCATCATAAAAGGTACCCCGCGATTCACTGAAGGGACCACAATGCGCGGCTCTTCTGGAATGACGGCTACCACATCATGGTGTACATTTTCACCCACTCGCTCAGGGGTTATCGCAATGCGTTTTTCATAGCGGCTCATTACCAGCAAAATCCGGTTATCTGGCGTTCCAAGAGCTTTAAGTAATCCCAACATAATTCGCAAATCATTTATGGCTGGAATCCCTTGTGTAGTTAGAAGAACAAGCAGATCACTTCTATCTATCGTTTCCAAGGTAATATCCGAGAGAGAAGATTCCACATCAACGATCACATAGGAATATAGCTTTTTAAGGTATTCTAAAACGTTGGCAAATTGGTCACCTCGCACCACTTCAGCGTCTTCCGGATGAGAAGGAGCAACAAGAATATCTACACCTGAAGCGTTATGAGGCACGACCACTTCCCGGATGATCTCTGGGTCCAGCTCACTTACTCTGGGAGCTAAATCCACAACGCTATTCCTGCTTCGCTCGTTGAAAAGCACAGCGACATCGCCAAATTGTAAATTCCCGTCCACTAGGACGACGGGGGTTTCTCCACTATGTAATGCCACCGCCAAATTAGCCGCTACAGTCGTACATCCTACGCCTCCTTTGGGGCTATGAATAGCAATGATCTTCCCACCAGAACGAGGTTGCGGACGCCCTCCCACTTGTCCAGGTTGCGCAGATTGCGCCGAGACAGAGGCTGATATAGAAATTTTTTCTTTTTCTTCGTGGGCTTTTTTCCCGCTCGATGAATTGCTGAAACGAGTTCGTCGGCTTTGGGCGGTTTTGTGAGAAAATCACGCGCTCCCGCCAACATTGCCCTTCGCATATAATTCGCATCCCCTTGGACAGAAAGAATAACAATCTGCGTAGCAGGATTTTTTTCCTGAATAATTTCCGTTGCCTTAATGCCATCGATATCTGGCATATTTATATCCATCAAAACAACATCAGGCTCAACGTCTTTAGCTAATTTTATCCCTTCTCGACCCGTTCTTGCAACGCCCAAGACTTCAATATCGCTCTCAAACTGTGACAACTTGCTCAAGTTGTCACGGGTTTCTGCAATATCATCAACAATTATAATTGTGTAATTCTCGTTTGCCATAATCTATTGCTATGGAACCGGAGTAGGTGTAGGCTCTACTTCCACGGGTAATTCAACCTCATCTAAGCGTGGAGAAAACCCATAAGGAAGTTTAGCAGGCACAGGAATTGAATAGTCATCCAAAAAGTATTGCATGGTGACCGTTTTCGTATCAATAACAGTTTCATCACCGGCCGATCGTAGGGCTAAAGTCAAATCTACACCGCTATTTAACAAGTAGGTAAGGTTAACTGCTTCTTGAGGGGTAACAATCAAAGTGACCAGATCAGGAGGTTTTGGTTCCGCAGGTTCTTCTTCTTGGACCCCTTCTTCAACTCCAACCTGAGCCTCTTCTGGCAATGGAGTAGGCGTTGGTACCGCATGGAGAATCTCCTCCTCTTCGGCCAATGGAAACTCTCCCATATACAAAACTTCCGCACGCGGGATGATAATATGCGTAGCCAAACGAGCCCGTTGAGGTTCAGAAGGGATAATATAAAACATTTCTTCCAAATCCTCATCCTCTACAACACGGCCGATGGGTGTACCATCTCCACTAACCGCTTGGGCAGATATTATAGGGATAATCCCCCCCTCGCCATCCGTTTCCGCCCCCGTCACCACTTCTGTTCCCTCTTCGAGGGAAGTCATAGGCCCATAGATTAAGGCCAACGAATTGGGGAGGAGGGATTGAAACTCACTATCCAAATCCACAAATGACATGGAGGCGATAACGATAACTTTATCACCTGATTTTAAAGCATAAGCCACGCTGGAAAGTCTATTGATGGGAATGGCCAGGGCAACCTTGCCTTTGGGAATGGAAGAAGCCGCTACCGATCCTCTATCCGGTAATTCTGATGCTTCATTCACGATCATACTACTGGTAAGTATGACTCCACTCATAAGATCATATTTTGCCCGTCGCCCTACCACAGCCCCTAAATCCGTAAACATTTCAGGAATTTCTTTTCCGCGAGGAATAGAAATAACTCCCAAAACATCATCTTGCAACACCTGGCCAACCTGAACATTCTGGGTGACAATCACAATATCAACAAGGTCAGGGACAGGTGTCGCTTCCACTGCGGTTTCTGTCTCTCCACTAGGTTGAAGAAAGCGTTGGTAAGCAACAAACCCACCTATTCCCAATAAAATAATAATTAAAATCAAATATAAAAAAAACTCGTCCACGGCGCATAAGAGCCTCCTACTTGGCAAGTGTTAGCTTATTTCCTATATTATACCGCAAAACTTAATGTTTGCGAGCTTTCTTGAATACCTAAATATAGTTTACCTGATAACGCGATTCTTTGCTACCCTGATTCCACACAGCATATAAACCACAAAATATTTATTGACTTTTTGCAGCCCAGGATACGGCATCCCTAAATCCTCCCTAAAGTTTAAAGCCCCACCAGAAAGGCAGGGCTTTAAATTTGTGACTTTTAGCAGGCAGTCACCCTCCTAGAACACAAAGGTTCCACTAAATATTTTCAATAATGTTGCTGAAAACGTCACCAATGGCAGGGCCAAGAATAGTTAGGACAACGATCACAATAACGGCTACCAAAACAAGAATCAACACATACTCTACAAGACCTTGGCCTTTTTCCTTCGGAGCAAACATCATAGTTTTTCACCTTCTTTTTAATTGAATTTCCATCTGGGGGTATGCCTCATCCAAACAGATTAA